>DASSLJ010000186.1:0-11996 GCA_035689585.1 Candidatus Dormiibacterota bacterium | reverse complement strand
TCTTGCGGTCCATCACGACGGTTCCGCCGGGCCGAATCGCCGATTGAGGCGGAAGAGCGCGTAGGCCAGGACAGCCATGGCCGCGGGCAGCAAGACCACGTGAGCCATGTAGAAGCGCAGCAGGGTCGCGGGGCCGACGATCGGGCCACCCTGCACCAGGGTCTTGATGAACCCGCTGATCCCATCCGGCAGGATGCCAGAACCTGAGACGATCGAGATCTCGCGCGCTCGCGCCAGGTATGAGTTCGCATCCCAGGGCAACAGGGAGCCGGTGAAGGCGAACATGACGATGACCAGGAAGATCAAGACGCCGGCCATCCAGTTCAGCTCACGAGGCGGTCGGTAGTCCCCGTTCCAGAACGCGGCCGTCATGTAGGCGAGCGCAATGACCAGGCTGAGGTTGGCGCCCCAGAAATGAATCCCTCGGATCAGCCAGCCGAGGTACGCGGTGTGCTGAATGAACACCACGCTCGTGTACGCGGGAGCCGGACTGCCGGCTCCATCAGGCACGTAGTAAAGGCCGAGGAGAAAGCCGGTGACGAACTCGACGCCGATCAGGATCACAGCGACGGCGCCGAGGTAGTGATACGCCGCCATCGCGTAGTTCGGAACCGGACGTTGCAGCTCTGTGTCGATTGCCTCGACGACTCCGAGGCGATCGTCCAACCACTCGACCACACGGCTCCGCTGTGCCATCGGCGATTCCACTCATTACAACCCCATCGGTAGGCGCCCGATTCCCGATTGCAGGGGTGACATTCGTCAAGGTCGCCCAGTGACCCGACTCAGTGCCAGATCATGACCGCCGCGACTGGCTCGAGAGCCTCTCTGATCGCACGCTGATGGCACCGCGGAATCGATCAACGAGGGAGGTCAGAGATGAAGGAAATCGTTCGTAACTTGATTCGGAGGAAGCTGCGCAGCTTCCTGACCATCAGTGGAATCGTGATCGGCATCGTCGCACTCACAACCATGGGCGCGCTTGCCAACAACTTCAACGCACTGCTCGACGGCGGCGCGAAGTACTACGCCAGCTACGTCCCTGTCTCGGATGCGAGCGCCAACGGTGTGACGAGCGGCGGAATCATTCCGCTGAGCAAGGCCGATGAGATCGCCGCCGTGCCAGGCGTGGCGCGCGTCTTTCCAACCATCACGGTCGAAGCCAAGCCCGGAACGCTCCAGGTCGTGAGCCTTGGCCTTCCCGACCGGATCGTCAGCTACGACCGCGCCGAGGATGCTTACTCGGCGCTCAAGACGTCGTTCGCCGCGGGCGGCGATGTCACCCAGAGCGGGCAGATCGTCCTCGGGTCGAACTTCGCCGCGGAGTTCAGTAAGAAGGTAGGCGACTCGATCACCCTGCCGGTCAAGCCGTCCGACGCCACAACCGACTTTGTCCAGCACACCTACACCGTCGTCGGGATCCTCAACCCGACCCTCACCGCTCCGGATACCGCGGCGTATGTCGACCTCGCCGACGCACAGCAGCTGTTCAAGGAGCAGCTTCCCGTTGCGCTTCAGGCGACGTTCGACGCGAGCCAGTACGCGGCCGGCTTCGACGTCTACGGGACGCCCGGAACGAACCTCGACCAGCTCGCCGACCGCATCAACGCAGACGTGAGCGGAGTCAAAGCTCAGCGCCCGACGAAGATCGTCAAGGCGCTGGTCGCGGGAGGCGCGCTCTTCACTGAGATCACGACCGCCGCGGCGCTGCTGGCGCTCATCATCGGCGGCCTCGCGGTGATCAACACGATGCTCATGGCGGTCAGTGAACGCGTGCGTGAGATCGGCTTGAAGAAAGCCGTGGGCGCAACCACGCGCGCCGTCATGCGCGAGTTCATCGTCGAGTCGAGCCTGATCGGTTTGATCGGCGGGCTTATCGGCTTTGGGATCGGGTTCGCCGTCACGTCGCTGCTCAATGCATCGATGCCGGCGTCTCAGGGCGCCATCTTCCTGGTCACGCCGGGCCTGGGCGCGCTGTGCATCGGCTTCGCGCTGTTCCTCGGGACTGCCGCCGGCATCGTCCCCGCGTATCGCGCCTCGCGCATGGACCCGGTCGCAGCGCTGCGCGCCAACTGATAAGAGGAGAACGAATCAAATGATCGAGATCAACCAGCTCACCAAGCACTACAAGCAGGGCAAGAACGTCGTGAGGGCACTTGACGGCGTAAGCCTGACCATCGAGCAGGGCGAGTTCGTCGCGGTCGTCGGCCGCTCGGGCTCCGGCAAGACGACGATGCTCGACAGCCTGGGTCTTCTGTCGAAGCCCACCAGCGGATCTGTTGTGATCGACGGTGCCGACACCTCGCGCCTCAAGGACAACCAGAAGGCGCGGATGCGCGGCGAGAAGATCGGCTTCATCTTCCAGGAATACAACCTGCTACCGACGCTCAGCGCGCTCGAAAACGTGATGTTGCCGCTGCGCTACGCGTCCAAGCCCGCAGGTGACCGTGCGTGGGCCGAAAAGCTCATGAGCGAGGTCGGCCTCGAGGACCGCATGCACCACCTCCCCGACCAGATGTCGGGTGGGCAGCAGCAGCGAGTCGCCATCGCGCGGTCGCTTGTCAACAAGCCATCGGTGGTGCTCGGCGACGAACCGACGGGCGCCGTCGACTCGGAAACCAGCGACCAGCTTGCCGCGATCATGCGGCGGATGAACGAGGAGCACAACGTGACCTTCGTGATCGTCACGCACGACCTCGAGCTCGCGGCGAAGACCGATCGCGTCATCCGGCTAAAGGACGGCCGCGTCATCGCCGACGAGACCACGGTCCAGGAGGCGGTCGCCGTCTAAGCTGCGGTCGTGGCTCTGATCGTCAACGTCTGTCCGGCGGCGACCACCAAGGCGCCGCCGGATTCTGTTTGGGACGTGATCGCCGCGACCGAACGTCTGGGCGAATGGACAGGTGCAAGTGTCGTGAGCGTCGATCCGCCGGGGCCGGCGCAACCGGGCCAGATCGTCACCCTTGTCGCCCCGGCGTTCGGGATGAAGTTCACGGTCCAGATCGACGTCCGCGATCTCGACCCGCAGCACCGCTGGATCGACCTGGTCGCGCATCTGCCTTTCGGGATCGACAACCACGAACACCTGACGCTCGCTCCGACGGCCGACGGGGGGACGCTCGTCCGCTTCAATTGAGACTTCCACCTCCCGCCCGGGTGGCGGGGACGGATGGTCGGACTTCTCCTCGGACGTGAGCTGCGGCGCGGACCCGAGCAGTCGCTGCGCGAGTTGATTCGCGCCGCGGGAGGGCGCGAGGGGCGGGGAGGAACCGCCTGACGGGGTCCCTCCCCACCTGAAACTCAGCAGGAGGTCGTAAGCGCCCCGCTGTTGAAGTTGTTGTACCGGAAGGTCGGCTGCCCGTCGGCTGCGGGGTAGAACAGCGTGTAGAGCGGACCGAACTCATCGTGCGAGTTCGCGCCAAACGAGTAGCTCGCTCCGGAGATGAACGAGCCGCCCTCCTGCCACCGGCAGGCAGACCCGGAACCGGTGGTCGAGAAGAACGGGTAGAAGGCCGCCCCGGTGGGCGGGTTTACGCATCCCGATCCCGGACTCGGGTCCGCGGGATTCGAGATGTGGCGCTGGCACGGCGGGTTGGTGGCGAACTCGATGCGGGGAAGGTCCGTTTCGAATGCGACTGTCGTCGCCTTCGTGGTCCCGTTGAAAAGGGGACTGGTGAACTGGATCGGCGTCGGGTGGAACAGGGCGTCCTGTGCCGCGTTGCTGAACGTTCCCGGCCAGGTGTTCTGGTAGGGCACGCCGTCGAAATCGGAGTCGGTTCCGAGGCAGCCGCCCACGCGGACGCTGCTCGACTGAGAGGGGCTGAAGCAGCCCACGTCGTCGACGTCCAGCCCGTTTGTGTCGTCGACCCCGGCGGTGTTGCAGCTGAACGTATGTGGTTTGACGCCGCTGCAGTACTCGAAGTGACCGATCTCGTCCGAGAACGCGACGTTATACGAGTGCGCCGCCCAGGGCACGCGCGTGTCCGGGCTGGAGGTGGAGTACATGGGGTGGAAGTTGGTGGGGATGTTGACGCACGCGGTAGACGGCGGTGGCGCCCACTGAACTTCCCCGAATTGGTTGGCGGCGCTCGCCGTCATCGATCCACTCTGCCCGGTGGTTAGGTCGCTGATCTGGACCTGGAACCCGCTCGCGGTGTCGTGCATGTCGACCGATATCGCGTCGCCGGAGTTCATGAAGAGGTCCTTGGTGGCATCCGGCGTGAAGGTCGCCAGTGTCGAGTCGACAGGGTTGGCGGGAGCCTGCGCCACGCCATCCTTCGTGATGAACGCGAAGTTCACGTACTCGATCCCGGTGGTCGCGGCGCAGGTGTTGTTCAACTGCTTGCCGGTGTTCATGTTCTGGGCGAGGCTGTCGATGTTGAGCGCGGCGCACCACCGGGTGGCGTCGCAGCTGTTCCCGAACGGCCACTTGGCCCAACCGGGCGGATAGAACTGCATCTCCATGAACGCAGACCCGGGATGACGTCCGATGTAGCTCGGAGAGGTCGGGTCAGGGCTGTTGAAGATGTTCGCGTCGCTGTCCGCCGTGCACGGCACGGTGGCGCCGAATGAGCTTCCGCCGGGATTCGGAGCCGACTGGTCGTCGCACATCGCCATCCCGAACCAGAAGGCAGGGTGGAGCTGGAAGTTGAACGTTCCGCCGCTGCCGTCCTGGACCGGTCGCGTGGGCGGATCCTTGGGCAGGTAGAGCGTGTAGAGGTTGTTGTTTCCGGAGCCCGGAGTGGTCGAGTAGAAGAGAGTTGATGGTTCGTCGTGGCCGACGTAGTGGCCGAAGGCGGATTGATAGTTCTCCACCTCGGTGCAGAGCGCCGCTGCGCTCTGACCGCACAGGGGTTTGGCCGGATAGGTTTCCGCCTGCGCGGGGGCTGCAGAAATCAAAAAGCTCGCGGCCGACAGCCCCACCATCGACAGCGAGCTCAACAAACGTGCGCGTGTCATGCTCATCCCCCTTTCAAACGACGGCAAGCGCCGCCGGGAAAAAGACGCACCTCGCCACTTGTGCATAGGCTGTCCTCCTGCGCACAACGTGCCCCCAAACGACGCAAGAAACGTATTCGAAGCGGGCTTCAGTGTCCAGAGCAGAGTTTCGCGCGGGTCCGCCGAAGCCTAGATAGACTCAGGCCAATGCCGGTGATGTCGCGTCGCGATCGGGCGCTGGTGTTCGTCGCCCTCATCGCCGTCGCGGTGCTGGTCGGGATGGCCGTTCGACCAGGCGGTGGAGGCGGCGCTGTGGATCTGCCAGGGGAGCCGCTTGTCGTCGCCGTCCAGACCCTGGTCTGGCTCTTCATCGCTGCCGACATCCTCATGACCGCGGCGATCGTGGATGCGCTGTGGCACAGCCGCGGCCTGACGAAGCCGATCAAGCGGCGTCACTGGATCCTGTATCTCGGCTCGCTCGTGCCGACATTTCTGGCGGCCGCCGTGATCCTGTTCATCCACAAACGGAACGGAGGCGCCGTGCTGTCTCTCACGCCGGGCGGAGGCATTTTCGGCGCGCCGCGATTCGGCGCAACATCCGGTGGAGCGGGTGCGACGACATCCGCGGTCGCTCCGTGGCTCGGACTCGTGTTCGCCGCGCTGATAGTCATCGTCTTTCTGGCCTGGTTGTTCTGGCCGGCCCCAAAACGTCGTGAGGTACGCGTCCGCGCGCCGCAGCCCGAGGCAATCGTCGCGATGGCGGTCGAAGAAAGCCTGGACGTGCTGCGCGCGATACCGGATCCCCGCCAGGCAATCATCGCGGCGTACTCCTCGATGGAGCGCTCGATGTCGCGCGCCGGTTGGGCGCGACGCCTGTCCGAAGCGCCGGTCGAATTCGTGACCCGGATCCTGGCCTCCGCGACTGGCATGTCTGACGACCTCGTGCGGCTCACCGATCTCTTCGAGGTCGCGAAATTCAGCGATCACACGATCGACGAGCGCATGCGCGACGACGCGATCGGTGCGCTGTCCGGCATTCGCGAGCGCCTGCACGCGGCGGTTGCAAGCCCGGCGTGATCACACCGACCGGCCAGGCCGATGTCCGGCATGTGTTTGTGCGCCAGACGGTCATCGGTTCGTTGCTGATCGTCACGATGACGGCAATCGGTGCAGTAGCCGGCCTCGCTGTATTCCGCGAACACGCCGAGCTCGTGATCAGAGCCGCGCTCGCAATCGGTGGAGTCCTCGTCGCGCTGAGCGTGCTCAACAGCTTCGCGTCGTACCTGTACGGAGGCGATGCCGATGGCTTGCGAAGACGTCGGTCGCAGGGAGCGGTTCGATCATGGCCTGCCGAACTCCTGGAGATCGAAGCGCGGGTCTCGCTCGCGAAGGTTTCGGCTTTCGACCATCACAGCCGGCTGCGTCCTCTTCTGCGCGAGATCGCGAGGCAAAGGCTCGAAGCGAGCCGGCATGTCGACATCGACAGAGACCCAGATCAGGTGAAGGAACTCCTCGGCGCTGAGCTGTGGCGTGAGCTCCAGCCGATGTCATTGTCGAGGGATCTCCGCGAGTCACCCGGGCCGACGACGGCCGCGATCGAGCGTCTCGTCGACGGCATCGAATCGATATGAGCGCGACCATGGACGTCGCTCAGCTGACCAGGGATGCGGCCCGAATCCTCGACGAGATCGAGCGTGTGGTGGTGGGAAAGCGCGACGTGTTGAAGCTGCTGCTCATGGCCGTGCTGTGCGATGGCCACGTACTCATCGAGGACTTTCCGGGTCTTGCCAAGACGCTCATAGCGCGCAGCTTCGCGGCGGTGACGGAAATGAACTTCACGCGCATCCAGTTCACGCCCGACCTGATGCCTTCCGACATCACGGGCAGCTCGATCTACGACCAGCGCGCTGCGAGGTTCGACTTCAGGCCTGGTCCGGTTTTCACCAACCTGCTGCTCGCCGACGAGATCAACCGTGCGCCGGCCAAGACGCAGGCGGCGCTGCTGGAGGCGATGCAGGAACGGCAGGTCACGGTCGAAGGCGAGACACGGCCGCTGGTCCGCCCGTTTCTCGTGATCGCGACGCAGAACCCGATCGAGTACGAGGGCACCTATCCGCTTCCCGAGGCGCAGCTCGACCGATTCCTGTGCCGCCTATCGGTCGGTTATCCGACCCGAGAGGATCAGAAGGCGATCCTCGACCGGCGCGCGGAGCGCGAGACCGATGACGTGGAGCTCGACCGCGTCATCGACCGCGAGGCGCTTCTTCGCATGCAGGCGGGGACGGAGGAGGTCCATGTCGCGCCCAGCATCGGCTACTACATCGTCGACCTCGTGGAGGCGACCCGATCCAGCCCGAGTGTGCAGGTCGGTGCGAGCCCCCGCGGCGCGCTTGCCCTCTTCAAGCTGGCGCGCGCGCGCGCGGCGCTCGAGGGTCGGGACTACGTGACGCCCGAAGACGTGAAGGCGGTGGCGGTGCCGGCGCTTGCGCACCGGCTGACGCTGCGGCCGGAGCTGTGGGTTCGCCGAGTGCGGGCCGACGACGTGATCGCCGAGTGCCTGAGCTCGGTCCCCACGCCCGCGCCAGAGCCCGACCCCGGCTCTTGACGGTCCGCCTGCGTCCGTCGCCGAAGCTGCTCGGCTACGCGACGATCGGCGTCGTCTTTCTTCTCGCCGGCGTTCTCTTCGGTCGCGTCGAGGCCGCAGAAATCGGGATCGTGTTTCTCGCGGCCGTCCTGGTCGGGGTGGTCATGGTGCGGGAGCCTCGTTTCGAGGTGACCGCCACCCTCGAGCACGATGCGGTCATGGAGCACGAGCAGGTGGTGCTGGATCTCGAAGTCGCCGCGACGGGGCGCGTGCCATGGGTCGAGATCGGCGTGGCGACGCCGAGCGGCGTGGAGCGGAGCGGAAAGCGGCTCTTTGGTGCGATCGCCGTCGACGAAGACAGCGTCCGGCGCATGTCGATCGAGTTCGAACCGGTGCGGTGGGGGGCGTTCCGGTTCGGTCCGATCACGGCCGCCGCTCGTGACAGCCTCGGGTTCTTCACCTACGACTCGGTCGTCCCGCAACGCCACACCCTTCGGGTCTTCCCACACGAGGAGCTGCTGGCGCGCGCGATCCGTCCCTTCGAGACGCAGCTCTATGCGGGTGACGAGGTGTCCAGGCGCCGTGGCGACGGGATCGAGTTCGCCGACGTCCGGCCGTTTCAGCGGGGCGACCGCGTCCGTCGCATCAACTGGCGAGTGAGCACGCGGCTGCAGGAGCTGCACATCAACGAGATGCATCCCGAACGCAACGCCGACGTCGTGATCTTTCTCGACAGCTTCTCCGAGATCGGCGACGCGCGCGACAGCACGCTGCTCGCCGCGGTGCGAGCCACGGCAGCGACGGCCCGGCACTACCTGCGAAGGCGCGACCGCGTGGGCCTCGTCACGTTCGGCGGCACGCTGCGGTGGCAGCTGCCCGGCGTGGGCTTGAGGCAGGCGTACCGGATCATCGACGCGCTGCTGAGCACGGACTCGATGCTCAGCTATGCATGGAAGAGCATCGACGTCATTCCAGCGCGAACCCTTCCGCCGAAGGCGCTCGTGATCGCCATCTCGCCGCTGCTCGATGCGCGTACGACGTCTGCGCTCCTCGACCTACGCGGTCGAGGGTTCGACCTCGTGATCGTCGAGGTTTCGTCATTGTCGTTCATTGCGCAGCCCAAGACCGACGACGAGAAGATCGCTTACCGGCTGTGGCTGCTGAAGCGCCAGGCGATGCGCTACGAGTACTGGCGCGCAGGCGTCCCGGTCGCCGTCTGGACACACGAGGAGCCGCTGATCGCGGCGTTGCAGGAGGTGGAGCAATTCCGAAGGTACGGTCGGAATCTGCGTATCTCGTAACCGGCGCGCTCGCGGTGGCGCTCGTGTGCGCGATCGTCGGCTACGTCGGAGTCGCCACGCCTGCGGCTGCGGTCATTCTCATGATCGCGGCCGTCGGCTGCGTCGGCGTGTTTGCGGCCGGCATCGCGCTCGGCACGCTGACTCTTGTCCAGTGGGGGATAGGCGGGCTCGCCGCTGTCTACGTCGGGTCGTTGCTCTACCGCGGTGCCGGACCCGACCAGTGGAGCGTGCTCATCGCGATCGGGCTCCTTGCTTCCGGCGAGATGGCAAGCTGGTCGATCGATTCCCGCCGGCGAGGTAGCGACGACATCGCGGTGCACCTGCTCCGCCTGCGCGCGATCGCGCTCGCCGTTGCCGCGGCCCTGGCCCTGGGCGTCGTCGTCCAGACCGCCGCGCAGCTCGGCGGGGGCGGCGCCGCGTCGGCCGCCCTGGCGACAGGGGCGGTGCTCGTCGGAGTTGCAGTCATCTGCCTGCTGTTGTGGAGGATTCGGACCTCGTCGGCTTGACACCGCCGGACCGCGTCTGGTTGAATGATCAACCAATGTTGAATGAACATTCAACCAAGCCCGACACCAGGGAGAAGATCCTTCAGGCGGCCTTCACCGTCCTGAGCCGCCAGGGGTACGAGAACGCGTCTATCAAGGACATCGCCGAAGAGGCCGGCGTGGCGCAGGGTCTGGTGCACTACCACTACAAGTCGAAGCAGCAGCTCGTGCTCGCCGTGCTCGAGTTCGTGTGCCACAAAGTGGAGCTAGGCGCCATGCAGGGCGAGGCGGGAGCTATTCAGGCGTTCGAGGACACCAAGGCAACCTTGAAGGACAGCCGCGACGCCAACTCGCTTGTCATCCAGCTGATCGGCGTGGGCCTCCACGACGCGCTCGTGGGTGCGGGAATCAGGGACTTCATCCGCTCCGAGCGAACGCACATCGAGGAGCTTGCTGGTCAGGTGCTCGGTGAGCGCGGGCAGGGCGGCGCCCCGGTGCGCGGCATTGCCGGCGTCGTCTGGGCCGCAGTGCTCGGGATCATGATCCAGAGCCTCGTCGACCCCGAGTTCGACGCCGACGAGGCGATCGACACGCTCGCCGTGATGTCACTGTCCGCGGTATATCCAGGCGCGCGTTCGCGCGCGGAAGCGTAGGGAAGAAGGAAGTGTTCGCAGCCTGGGGCCGGTTTGTCTACCGAAACCGATGGGCGGTGCTCGTCGGATCGGGAATGCTGCTCGCCATCTCGATCGTCTCGCTTGCACTGGGTGGCACACTCCAGAGCGGCGGGCCGCTGAGCAGCAACCTGGAATCGGCCAAAGCCCAGAGCACCATCAACGCGCAGCTGAACACCGCCAACACGAAGCCGACGTCGAGCTTCGACCTGATCTTCAAGAGCGACACCATGAGCGTCGGCGACGCGGCCTATCAGTCGGCGCTCAACGACGCGCTCGCGCCGATTCAGGGCGACAGCCGCATCGACAAGATCACGACGCCTTACTCCACTGGCAACCCGCAGGCCCAGGCGGCGCTGACATCGAAGGATGGGCACGAGGCGCTGGTCGTCGTCGAGCTCAACTCCACGGGCAAGCAATCGTGGAGCGATTACGCAGACCTCAAGGCCAAGGTCCACTCCAACGCGCTGCAGGTGACAGGCACCGGCTTCGTGCCGATCAACAAGGCCTTCAACACGGTTCTCGAAACCGACCTTCAGCGGGCGGAGTTCATCTCCCTCCCTCTCACGCTGCTGCTGCTCATCGTCATCTTCGCCGGCATAGTCGCCGCGGGGCTGCCATTGGGCGTTGGGCTGCTGACCATCGCCGGGGGAATCGGCGGGACGTTCTTCCTCAACCGCTTCACCGACGTGTCGCAGTACGCGCTCAACATCGTCACGCTCATCGGGCTTGGCGTCTCGATCGACTACTCGCTGTTCGTCGTCAACCGCTTCCGCGACGAGCTGGCGAAGGGCGTAAGCCGCGAGAGCGCGATCTCCACGACCGTCGCCACGGCCGGTCGCGCCATCACGTTCTCCGGGCTGACGGTCGCGGTCGGACTGTCGGCGATGCTGTTCTTCCAGGGGACGTTCATGGCGTCGATGGGCGCGGCTGGCGCTGTCGTTGTCGCGATCGCGGTCATCTATGGCGTGACGTTTCTTCCCGCGCTCCTTTCCGTCATCGGCCCGGGCGTGAACCGCTTGCGCCTGCCGCTCGGCCGCGGGACCGCCGGAGGAATCGGCTTCTGGCACACGATCGCGACATGGGTCATGAGGCGTCCGGTCGTGGTGTTGGTGCCGACGGTCGCGTTCCTGGTCATCGCGTCGCTGCCCTTCTACAGCCTCCGCCTGGCTAACGGCAACGTCGACATGCTGCCGCAGCGCGTCGAGGCGCGCCAGGGTTACGACCGGCTCATCGCGGATTTCCCCGGCCAGGGCGAGACCACGTACAACGTCGTGGTCAGCTATCCGAGCGGCTCGCCGCTGACCCGCGACCGGATCGCCGACCAGTACGCACTCGACAAGCGCATTGCGCAGATCCCGGGCGTGAACAAGGTCACGTCGATCTACGACCTGAGCCCGAACCTCGGCCTGTATGACTACGAGCAGCTGTACACGGGCGACCCGAGCAACATTCCGGCCGCCGCGAGGCCGCTGCTCGCGGGCACTGTCGGCAAGAACATCGTTTTGATCCAGGCGAGCAGCAGCGTGGATCCATCCTCGGACCAGGCGCGCACCATCCTCAAGGCGATCCGCGGCGACCAGGGCGTGAGCGGCGGTCAGGTGCTCGTCGGCGGGCAGACCGCGGTCGACGTCGACGTGATCAAGTTCATTTACGACCAGGTTCCGCTCGCGATCGCCAGCGTCGTGATCGCGACCTACGTCCTGCTCTTCTTGCTGACGGGCTCCGTCGTGCTTCCGCTCAAGGCCGTCATCCTCAACTTCCTATCGATCGGCGCATCGTTCGGAGCACTGGTGTTCATCTTCCAGCAGGGCCATTTCTCGAGCCTCCTCGGTTTCACGCCGCAGTCGCTCGACCCGAGCATCCCCGTGATCCTGTTCAGCATCGTGTTCGGGCTCTCGATGGACTACGAGGTCCTGCTCGTGAGCCGCATGCACGAGGAATACGTGCGCCTGGGCGACAACACCGCCGCTGTGGCCAGCGGCCTCGAGCGCACGGGCCGGCTGATCACGGGCGC
>DASSLJ010000185.1:0-4309 GCA_035689585.1 Candidatus Dormiibacterota bacterium | reverse complement strand
CCGTCAGGATGTCGCCCGCCGGCGTGAGAAACGCGGTCGTCGGCCAGCCGCCCATGTTGTAGCGCTGGTTGATGTCCGGTCGCACGTCGTTGTCGACGCGGATCGGCACGTACTCGCTGTTGATCAGCTCGATCACGCCAGGATGCGAATAGGTCGTCTCGTCCATGACGTGGCACCAGTGGCACCAGACCGCGGAGATGGAAAGAAGGATCGGTTTGCGGCTGGATTTCGCCTGCTCGAACGCTTCGGGAGACCACGGATGCCAGTCGATGTCCGACGCGCGGTTCGGCCGAGGCGAGAAGTGAAACTCGGCACCGGCGTCGGCCATCGGATGAAGGTTACGATGAGCTCGTGATCTCAACCAGCGCCGTCGACGCGTACGTCGAGAAGCATTCGCGCCGCTTCATCGACGAGTTGAAGGAACTCTGCAGCTTCCCGAGCATCTCCAACCACGGGCGCGACGCAATCCAGCCTGCGCGTGACTGGCTGGCCAATCGATTGACTCGTTTCACCGACCGCGTGGAGACGCTCGAGGCCGGCGGCATGCCCGCGCTGTACGCCGAGGTGAAGGGCTCGGGCCGCCGCAAGCTGCTTCTTTACGAGCACTACGACGTGCAGCCGGTCGACCCGATCGACCTGTGGACATCGCAGCCGTTCGAGCCCGCCGAGAAGGATGGACGGATCATTGCGCGTGGAGTCGCCGACGACAAGTCGGACGTCATGGCCCGCATCCACGCGCTCGAAACGCTGAAGGAGCTGGGTGAGGTGCCGGTCACGCTCCGCTTTCTCATCGAGGGCGAGGAAGAGATCGGATCGAAGACTTTCGAGAAGATCGCGCACGCGCACGCCGACAAGCTCCGGGCCGACGGCTGCTTGTGGGAGTCAGGGTCGTCGTTCGACGACGCCGGCCGGCCGACTCTGCAGTTCGGCTGCCGCGGTCTGCTCTACATCCAGCTGCGGGTGAAGATGCTCGACTTCGACCAGCACTCGGGTTGGGCCTCCGTGTATCCGTCGGCGGCGCACTACCTCGTCGACGCGCTTGCCAGCATGTGCGACCGCAACCTGAACATCAAAATCGAGGGCTTTTACGACAAGGTCGTGAAACCGACCGAGACCGACCGGCGCATGATGGCGACGATCGACCCCGAGGTCGAAAAGCGGCGCAAGCTCGTCGGCTTCGACCAGATGGTTCGCGACCCCAAGCCCGACCAGGTCATAGAGCAGATGCTGTTCCTCCCGACATGCAACATCGCGGGCGTGACAACCGGTTACCAGGGGCCTGGCTCGAAGACGGTGCTTCCCGCCGAAGCGACCGCCAAGGTGGACTTCAGGCTGATCCCGGACCAGGACCCGCAAGACGTCCTCGCGCAGTTGCGTAAGCACCTCGACCGCCATGGTTTTGAGAAGGTCGAGATCCTGGCCGGCGAAGGCGAGAAGCCGGCGCGGTCGGACCCGAACTCCGCGATCGCGCGCACCGTCATCGAGTCGGTGCGGGAGATGCACGGCGAACCCGTCCTGTGGCCGTTCATGCCGGCCACCGGGCCCATGTACCCGGTGGTCGCCGACCTCGGGGTGCCTACCGTGCTGCCCGTCGGCGTGGGGCGGCCCGACAACCGGATCCACGCGCCCAACGAGAACATCCACGCCGCGGACTACATCAACACCGTGCGGTTGATGTGCCGCGTGTGGGAGCGGTTCGGAGCCAGCTGATGGAGAAGCTCACCGACAAGCTCTTCACCGTCAAGTACAACGAGGACACGGGCAAGCCGCACATCGAGGTGATCAACCAGAACGTGTGCCTGTCCAAGTGCACGGGCAAGTACTGCAACCACTTTTGCCCCGCCGGCGTCTACGAGTGGAACGAGGAGCAGAAGAAGAACCTGGTCAGCTTTGGGAACTGCATCGAGTGCGGCGCGTGCTCGATCGGGTGCCCGTTCGACAACATCTCCTGCCGCTCGCCGCGCGGCGGCTACGGAGTCCGGTACGTCAACGGCTGAGGGCCTGAATGCCGGATAGTCCGGACTATCCGGGGTTTTCGGCCCCGAAAGTGCCCGTTAGTCCGGACTATCCGAGGTTGTAGGAATACAGCCAGAGGCGGGAATACTTCCTACTAGCGGAATGAGCGAGTACGACGTGATCATCGTGGGGGGCGGCCCCGCCGGCCTGGCGGCGGCCCTCTACACCGCGCGCATGAACCTGAAGACCGTCATCCTCGACCGCGGGCCGCTCGGCGGCCAGCTGCTCAACACCGAGCTGGTCGAGGACTACCCGGGCTTCGACTCCATCCTGGGCTCGGAGCTCGCCATGAAGATGGGCGAGCACGCGCGCAAGTTCGGCGTCGAGGTCCGTGACTTCGAGCCGGTCAAAGAGATCGACGTGGACGGCAGCACCAAGGTCGTGCGTCTCGAGTCGGGCGACGAGCTGCGCGCGCCGGCGCTGATCATGGCCGCAGGCGGTCTACCGCGCTACCTCGAAGTCCCCGGCGAGAAGGAGTTCTGGGGGCGAGGCGTCAGCTACTGCGCAGTCTGCGACGGCGCCTTCTTCAAGGGCCAGGAGCTGGCCGTCATCGGGGGCGGCGATGCCGCCGTGGAGGAGGGCGAGTTCCTCACGCGCTACGCCTCCAAGGTCTACATCCTTCACCGGCGCAGCGAGCTGCGCGCCCAGCCGATCCTGGTCGAGCGCGCGCGTGAGAACAGCAAGATCGAGTTCATCTTCGACGCGCACGTGAAGCAGATCACCGGTGACGGCAAGGTGCACTCGATCCAGTTCGAGCAGCACGGAGCGATGAGAGAGCTGAAGGTCGGTGGAGTGTTCATCTTCATCGGTTTCGTGCCGAACTCTTCGCTGCTGAAAGTGCACGTCGACCACGACGCCGCCGGCTACCTGATCACCGACCGCAACATGCAGACGTCGGTCGAAGGCATCTGGGCGGTCGGCGATGTTCGCGCTCAGCTCACCAAGCAGATCGCGACCGCGGTGGGCGACGGAACGACCGCGGCCGTCGCGGCGTCGCAGTACATTTCCGCCCTCAAGGACGCCGCCCGGGCCTGAGGTTCGGGCGAGGAAGGCCTCGACGGATCTTCGGCGCCCATGCGCCCGATCTTCGGGTTCAGCTTCTGCGGTGCTCGCTCACGCATCACGGATGCGCTCGCTCCGCTCCTCGGCGCTTCACCCGAATCTCAGGCACCTGGATCGCCGAATCTCTCGCCGAGGCTTCCCGCCCGAACCACTTAGCTCGGCGGCGGACCGACGTCGACGCGCACCTCGAACGTGTACTTGCCGTCGGCCGAGGACGCATCGATGCGCGCCGCGCCGGCCTCGTGCGCGCTGTACTTCGCGATGGGCGCTGTGCCGGCCGCCGGCGTCGAATCGAGCGACAGCACGCTTGGGTTGCTCGTCTTGAAGGTCACTCCCGACCACTCATTCGCCGGCCACTGCGAGAGATCGACCGTCACGTCGCCATTCGTATAGACGAACGTTTCCGAACCGTCGTCGGAGGCGGCGAGCGTCACGTGTGTGTAGTTCCCCTGGTTCGCGTTGACGAGATCGCGGTGCTGAAGGGCGGGCACGACCGCTTGCTGACCGACGACGAGCGCAACCATCACCGCGACGTAGCCTCCCCAGGCTAGGTTCCGCGTCGATGAGGTCGAGCTCGAGAACAGCGGCACACGCATGGCCGCGTTGCGGAAGTTGAAGAGCAAGGCCAGCCCGAGCGCGATCCCCACGAGCATCACCACGCTGATCCCGAATGACGCCGCGAGGTACAGCCGGTTGCCGCTCACGTTGCCTGTGAGAATCTCGGGGAGGACGAGAAGGCCAATCAGCCCCGTCATTCCGTAACGAAACCCCAGGTACAGGAGCGCAAGGCCCAGCAGGCCACCAAACGCACGCGGCATCGTCGTCATGCGCATCTGCATGACGCCTTTCTCGGCAAGGTCGAGTTCGCCGAGCGTCGGCGCCGACATGCCGCGCAACAGGGCGCCCGCCGCGTGGCGCAGGTCGCCAGCCGATGGTGATCCAGGAGGGCGGCCCGCGGTCTCGACTCGTCCGCTCGCGGAATCGACCGTCCAGACCGCGGCCGGGACGACCGCGCCTGCGACAATGCCCGCCGGCGTCAGCTGATTGCCCGGCGCGACGTGCACGACCACGACGCCAGGGCTGACTCGGCGCTGGATGGCGTTCGGTCGCCAGTTGGCCTCGGCCCACGCCGCCGCCGCCATCGCCGCGGCCTGAGGATTCTGGCCCTCGCCCGCGAACAGAAGAAAGGATGGAGTCGCTCCCTGCTGGCGGTAGGCGATCCGAAAGGTGT
>DASSLJ010000184.1:0-3382 GCA_035689585.1 Candidatus Dormiibacterota bacterium | reverse complement strand
GACGAGGAACCGCCACCGCCTCCACCGCTGGACCCACAAGCGGCCACCATGACGGCTGCCACCAGCCCACCGACGAAGCGTGTGCGATTCACCTTCAACCCCCCAAACAAGAATTAGCGAACCCTTAACTTAGCACCGCGTCACGCAGTCGTTACGCCTTCAGCCGCTTCATCAGGCGCGGAATGTCGAGCTTGGGCCGCGGATATCGAGGGTCGAGCTGGCGCAGCGTCTCGAGCAGGATTTTCGTCACCGCCCAGTTCCGGTAGACCTTGTCGTTCGCCGGAACGATGTACCACGGCGCCCACCGCGTCGAGCATCTCGTCACCGCGAGCCCATACGCGCTCATGTAGTCGTCCCAGTACGCGCGCTCGTCGACGTCGTGCTCGCTGAACTTCCAATGTTTGTCCGGATTGCGCAGCCGGTCTATCAGGCGCTTCCGCTGCTCCGCGTAGGAGATGTGCAGGCACAGCTTGACGACCGTGGTGCCCGCTCGGGTCAACTCGCGCTCGAAGTCGTTGATCTGCGCATACCGGCTCTCGATGACACTCGGTTTGGCGAGGCTGTGTACGCGCGCGATCAGGACGTCCTCGTAGTGCGAGCGGTTGAAGATGCCGATGTCGCCGGCGACTGGGAGCCTCCGGCGCATGCGCCACAGGAATGCGTGGCGCTTCTCCTCGGGTGTCGGCGCCTTGAATGCCGTGATGAGCACGCCCTGCGGGTTGAAGTTGCGCATCACATGCGTGACCGTGCCGTCCTTGCCAGACGTGTCCATCCCCTGCAGCACCACGAGCAGTGAGCGCTTGCGCTCGGCGTAGAGGCGCTCGTGCAGCTCGAACAGCTCGTCCTGGTGCCGGTCGATGTCCGCCAGGGCCTTGCGCTTTCCGCCTCGCAGGCCAGGCGTCGAATCGGGATCGACGTCGACCATCCGAAAGCGACCGTCCGCGATCTGCGCGCGGAGAAGATCGCGGAAGTCGTTGGCGGCCACGGCCGCGAGTGTAGAGGCTCGACCGAGAACCCCCTCGGCGGGTCTTCCGGTCGATCCTCTTTAGCTCAGTTCGACGGGGACGACGCCAAGCTCGAGAAGCTGGTCGCCGCGCAGCACCGTCAGTGGCAGCTGCGAACCGATATGCGCCTCGACCATCAATCGCTGCAGGTCGCCGGCTTTGCTCACGCCGACGCCGCCGACCGAGACGATCACGTCTCCCGCCCGGAGCTTGCCGTCCGCCGCGGGCGAGCCGGTGACGACCTCGTGGACTTCGACGCCTGCCTTGCGGCCGAGACGTTCGGCGATCGGCGGAGGAAGCGGCCGCGTGCCACCGGCGATGCCGAGGTACGCGCGTCGCACCCGCCCGTTACGCATCAGCGCTGCCAGGATCGCCTGGGTCGTGCCGTTCATGGGCACCGCGAGCCCGAGGCCCATGCCCGCCACCGCCGTGTTGACGCCGATCAGCTGCGCGTTCGAGTCGGCGAGCGCTCCACCCGAGTTGCCGGGGTTGAGGGCTGCGTCCGTCTGGATCACGTCCTCGATGAACCGGCGGTTTCCGTTGCCGTCCGCGGTCGCCAGCGAGCGGCCTAACCCGCTGACGACCCCGGACGTGACGGATCCCGAAAACCCCATCGGGTTGCCGACCGCGACGACGAGCTGGCCGACCCGGAGCTGATCGGCGTTTCCGACCATTGCCGGGTGCAGGCTCGTGGCGCGCGCACGCGCCACCGCCAGGTCGGACAGCGGATCGGCGCCCACCACGTCGACGTCGTACTCCGTGCCGTCGATGAACGAGGCCGTGGCGGAGCTGCCCGACGCGACGACGTGGGCGGAGGTGACGAGGTAGCCGTCAGGCGTGATGACCACGCCCGACCCGGCCCCGCCGAAGCCGCGACTTCCGCGACCGATGCGCAGGCTCGCGACCGACGGAAGCACCTTGTCGGCGACGGACGTCACGATCGCCGAGTAGGCGTCGAGCGCCTGCTGCTCCGCCGTCGCCTCCGGCATTGTGCTTACAAGATTACCAAGTAACGAAGAAACTAAACGCCAGCCGCCTTCTTGAGCGATTTGAACTCCCGCTCGAACCCGTCGACGATCTTCTCCGGGTCCTCGACCAGGCCCTCGTCGCTCGCCACTCCCAGCATCACGCCGCCGGCGTAGCTCAGGATGCTGATGCCGAGCCCGAGCCGTCCGGACTGCGGGACCCAGAACATCACGCTGTCGAGCTTGCGGCCCGCGAGGTACAGGGGCTCGCGCGGGCCCGGAACGTTCGTCAGCACCGCCGTCGCCTTGCTGCCGAAGAAGCGCAGTCCTAGGCGCTCCACCTCGACCGGTGCCACTCCCATCACGTTGAGAATGCCGAACGCCACCATCGCCTCCGGCGAGCGTTTGAGCTCATCCATCTCCTTTTTTATGGATCGCAGCCGTCGCACCGGGTCGACCACGCCGACCGGGAGCGTCAGGAAGACCAGGCCAAAAGAGTTGCCGAGGCGGTGCGCCTCGTCGAGCGGCCTCAGGTTGACGGGAACCGACGCTCGAATGAGCAGGCCTTTGGTCGGCTCCCCGCGGCCGTCGAGATAGCGACGAAGCGCTCCCGTTGCCGTCGCGACGAGCACGTCGTTGACCGTCGCGCCGTACGCCTTGCCGATGGCCTTGAAGTCCTCGAGCGGAACAGGCTTCGACCATGCTGCGACCTTCCGCCGCCCGAGTTCTCCCTTGAAGACCGTCGGCGGGTCTGGCGGCAACAGAATGAGGCGACCCAACCTGTACGCGCCCTCGGCGACCAGGCCGGGGTCTTGCAGAAGCTTGGCGGCGCCGTTCGCCGCGCCACCAATCCAGTCGAGCGGCCCGGCGTGGTTGGAGGTGCCGGCCGCACGCCTTCGTGGCGACACGTTTGGAGTGGCGTCGGTGAGCGACAACATCACGCGGACGAGCGCGATGCCGTCGGCGATGGAGTGGTGGATGCGAGCCAGCACGACCGAACCGCGCTCGTAGCCGTCGATGAGGTGGATGTGCCAGAGCGGCTTGCTGAAGTCGAGGGGCGTGCTCATCTGCTCGCTCACGAACGCCGTCAACGCTTTCTCTCCACTCGGCGACGGCAGCGCAACGTGGCTGACGTGATTGTCAATGTCGAATGTCGCATCGTCGCGCCAGTGCGGCAGACCGCCGCGCGTACGCGGCCGGACGACGGTCTGGTGAAAGCGGCCGAATGGCGCAAGCCGCTTGTCGAGCACCGTGCGAAGCCGCTTCGGATCGAGCTTGCCGTCGAGCATCAGCACGCCCGTGACCATCATCAGGTTGGTCGGGTCTTCCATCCCCAACCACGCTGCGTCGACGCTCGACATAGGGACGGTGCGGGCCATTCGATCCGACGCAGATCCTACGCGTTGACCAAAT
>DASSLJ010000183.1:0-5316 GCA_035689585.1 Candidatus Dormiibacterota bacterium | reverse complement strand
GAGCTCCGGATAAGCTAGGCGCACGGTGAAGCAGCGGAGCGATTGGCTGGTCGTGGCGATGCTGTTCGCGGCCACGATGGTCGTCGAGGGCATGTCCTGGAACCAGCTCACCGCCTACACGCCGCTCTATCTCCGCGAGCTGCATGTGCCGCCGGAACAGATCCCCGGTTGGATCGCCGCGCTGTCGAGCGTCGGCTGGGTGCTCGCGCTGCCGCTCGCGCCGTTCTGGGGAGTGCTGGCCGACCGCTACAGCCGCAAGCTGATGATCGTCCGGAGCGCGGCGATCGAAGCCGTGATCTTCGCCGGCTGGGCGTTTGCGACGACGCCGTGGATGGCGCTTGGGTTCATCTGCCTCAACGGCTTGATCCTCGGCAACACCGGCGTGATGCTCGCGGTCCAGGCGTCAACGACACCTCCGCTGCGACTGGCTCTCGCCGTCGGGATCATCGGCGCCGGTTCGCCCGCCGGACGAACGATCGGGCCGATTCTCGGTGCCGCGCTGGTCCATCTCTTCGACGTTCGCGGGATGCTGCTCTTCGATGCCGCCATCTCGGCGGTCATGGCGCTCCTTCTCGCGATGCTGGTAAGCGAAGGCGAGTACGGGCGCCCGACCGACGTGCGCGTGTTCAGCCTGTTGCGCGGTGCGGTTGCCGAGATCGCCGGACGCGGCTTGCTGTGGCGGCTTTTTCTCGCGATGACGGTGACGCAGATCGGACTGTGGGCCGTCCTCCCTTATGTGCCGCTGTTCATCACACGGCTTGCGCCGTCGAACCCGGTCACGGCGATCGGCGTCGTGCTGTCGCTGGCGGGGCTCGGAGCTGCGCTGGCATCGCCGGTATGGGGAATGGGCATTCAGCGATTCGGCCACGTAGCCGTGTTGAGCGCCGCGTCCGCGGGTGCATTCGTCGCGTTGCTGGTGGCCGGTGCCAGCCATGCGCTGCCGCTGTTCGCAGCATTCCTCGTGCTCAACAGCGTCTTCGCATCGGCGACCGTGACCGCAACGATGGCCGTGATGGCCGCGACTGTTACGCCCGAACGCCGCGGCGCGGTGCTCGGACTGATCATGTTTCCGTTCTACGTCGGCGGCATCATCGGCCCACTGATCGGCAATGTCGCGTTCCACGTTGGCCAGCCCGCGGTGTTCGGTATCGCCGCGGTCCTGAGCCTGGCCCCGTTGGTCGTGATGCTGACCATGCGCCCCGCGGTCGCGCAGACGCGTCCGGCATGACCACGCGCGTCGGCGTCATCGCCGACACGCACTGTCCGGAGTTCATCGATCGTCTGCCGGACCGTGTCTTCACCGTGCTGCGCGGAGTGCAGCTCATCGTCCACGCGGGCGATATCACGAGCAGGTCGACGCTCGAGCGGCTCGAGGAAATCGCGCCCGTGCATGCAGTGCGAGGAGACCATGACCACGAGCTCGCGTCGCTGCCGCGCTCGCGGGAGATAGAGGTCGAGGGCCGGAAGATCGTCGTCGTCCACGGCGATCGGTCGCGGCTGATCGAAGAGCCAAACACGTTTCTGTGGACGATCTCGCTTGGATTCTTCCACCCGCATGCGGGCTTGCCCAGGTCGCTGGAGCGCAGATTTCCGGACGCCGACGTGATCGTCTACGGGCACACGCATCGCTCGCACATGCGCCGGGTCGGCCGCACATTGCTGTTCAACCCGGGCGGCGTCCACGTCTGGAACCGCCACAGCGTCGAGCGACGCCTCACGCAGAAGCCGGGATGGTTCGAGTGGTGCTGGCTGCAGGTCGCACGCCACATCCGCCGGCCGGAGCCGCCTTCGGTCGGCATCCTCGAGATCGACGAGGACGGGATCGTGCCGCGCATCATCGGCCTGTAGTGTTTGCCGTCGTGCCCGCGGTGAGTTATCGACCCGCCACTGTTGAGGACGCGGGGCTCGCTGCCGACGTCATGACCGCAGCGTACCCGCGGCTGCCTCAGGATCCAGTGATGACGCGGTTTCGGTGGGCGAACTCGCGAAAGGACTATTCGGCCGGACGATTTCTGGCCGATATCGATGGACGCCCCGCTGCGTTCCTGGCATGGTTCCATGGCCCGTGGGAGAAGCTGCCCGGGCGGCACTGCGAGGTCGAGGTCTGGCTGGACAAATCGCTTCTCGACCGAGAAACGCTGCTCGAGCTTTGGTCGTGGATTGGCGACAAAGCGCTGGAGCAAGGGTCTGGGCTGCTGCTCGCCTACTGCGGCGAAGACGAGCCCGAGATGTTGGAAGCGCTCGAATCGCTGGGGTATGAGCGAGAGCGCCTGGAGAAAGTCTGGGAGCTCGACCTCAAGCGCCACGGAGCCCGGCTGGTCGACGAAGCCGCCGTGGTACGCAACAAGATGAACGCGGCAGGCATACGCCTCGTGACGATGGCGACCTGGGACGACCCCGAAAAGATGCGCAAACTCTTCGAGTTGAATGAGCGCACGGTCCAGGACATACCGCACTCGCTTCCGATCGTCCCCGAGGCGTTCGAGGATTTCCTCAATCGGGCGCACGCACCAGACCGCCGTCCGGACCGGTGGTGGATCGCGATTGATGGCGACAATGCGGTGGCGATGAGTTATCTCAAGTTCCCACCGGTGCGAGGCACGATCTGGACCGGTTACACGTGCAGTCATCCGGACTATCGGGGCCGCGGGATCGCGCAGGCTGTCAAGCTCCAGTCGCTAGCCCAGGCCGCTGAACTTGGCATACCGCTCGTCTGCACCGACAACGACTCCGAGAACGCCCCGATGCTGCATATCAACGAGCGGCTTGGCTACGTGCGCCGGCCCGGGTTCGTCGAGCACCACAAGCGGGTAGAAATTCATGGGTAATGCCTAAGACCAGGGACTACTACGAAGTGCTCGGCGTGCCGCGCACGGCGTCGCAGAAGGAGATCTCTGCCGCCTTCCGCAAGCTTGCCCGGAAATACCACCCGGACCTCAACTCGGGCGACAAGCAGGCCGAGGGACGGTTCAAGGAAATCTCAGAGGCCCACGAGGTCCTTTCCGACAGCAAGAAGAAGCAGCTCTACGACGAGTTCGGTGAGAACTGGGCGAGTGCCGCCGCCGCGGGCGTACAGCCTGGGCAGGCCGGCGTCCCGCGTGGTGGATTCCGCACGGACGGAGGCGCCGGCCCGCGTGTCCAGTACCGCACGGTCAGCCCTGACGAGATGGAGGACCTGTTCGGCGAGGGCGGTGGGTTCGGCGACATCTTCGGCTCGATCTTCAACCAGCGCGGGCGCGCCCGCTCGCAGCCGGCTGACGTCGAACTGCCCATCACGGTCAGCCTGTCGGAGCTCTATACCGGCACGAGCCGAACCGTTGAGCTGCCGGGCGGACGCCGCGTCGAGGTCAAAGTCCCGGCCGGCGTCAAGGAAGGCACGGTGCTTCGCGTCCCGGGATTGCGTGCGACCGTGCAGCTCGCGCCCGACCCGATCTTCATGCGTGAGGGCAAGGACCTGCGCGTGCTCGTGCCGGTCGCTCTGCGCATCGCGCTGCAGGGCGGAGAGGTCGCGGCCCCGACCGTCAAGGGCGGTCAGGTGAAGTTCAAGGTGCCGGCGGAGACGCAGAACGGCACCAAGATCCGGCTGCGCGGTCTGGGATTGCCCGACCCGAAAGGCGGCCCGCAGGGCGACATGTACGCAGAGGTGCGCGTTCAGCTTCCCGTCCCGATGGATGAGCAGACGCGCAAGTGGGCGGCAGAGCAACCGAACTGACACGAGCAAGGCGCCTGCTCCTGCCGCTCGTCTTCATCTCCGGCATGGCGTCGCTCGCGGTCGAGTTCGGCGCGGCGCGGCTGCTGGCGCCGTATTTCGGCACGAGCCTTTACGTCTGGGGCGTCCTCATCGGCCTGATCCTCATCTACCTGTCCGCCGGTTACGTGCTCGGCGGCCGCATCGCCGATCGGTTTCCTCGCGAAGAGGTGCTGTTTCAGATCACCGCTTGGGCCGGTTTATGGATCGGCATCATCCCCCTGGTCAGCTATCCGATCCTGCTTGCGTCGCAGCAGGGATTCAAGTCGATCAGCGTCGGGCTCGTCCTCGGGACGCTGCTTGCGGTCGTGTTGATGTTCGCCGCGCCGGTGATCCTTCTCGGCATGGTCAGCCCGTTCGCGATCCGCCTGCTGCTGCGCGACGTCGAAACCGGTGGCAACACCGCGGGCCGTGTATATGCGCTGTCAACCGCCGGCAGCATCCTCGGCACTTTCCTCCCCGTGTTCTGGTTCATCCCGACCTACGGCACAAGGCCGACGCTCGAGGCATTCGGTCTCGTCCTGGTCGCGGTGTCCGTCGCAGGCCTGTGGTCGTTTCCGCGCAGGCGTTTCTACGCCGCGTTCGCCGCGGCCGTGATCGTGGCGTGGATCTTTCTACCGTCCGGCATCAAGCCGCCCGAGGTCGGAAAGCTCGTCTACGAGAAAGACTCGGCGTACGGCTACATCCAGGTCGTGCAGGAGGGCACTCGCACCGAACTGATCCTCAACGAAGGCGAGGCGGTGCACTCGATCTACGACCCGACGACGTTGCTGACCGGCGGGCCGTGGGACTACATGGTCGTGGCCAACTCGTTCCGGCCCGCGCAATCGAGCGAGGTCGCGCCGAAGGACGTCGCGATCCTCGGGCTCGCGGGAGGGACGGCGGCACGTCAGTACACCGCTGCATACGGAAGCGGCGTGCGGATCACCGGCGTCGAGATCGACCCCGCGATCCTCGACGTCGCCCATCGCTACTTCCATCTCGACGAACCGAACGTGCACCCTGTCGTCGCCGACGCGAGGTACTGGCTCGACACTCAGGCCGGCCAGTACGACGTCATCGTCATGGACGCGTACCGGCAGCCGTACATACCGTTTCAGCTCACGACGCGCGAATTCTTCAGCGGTGTGCGCGATCACCTGCGGCCAGGCGGCGTCGCGGTCGTCAACGCAGGTCGCACCGCAACCGACTATCGATTGGTGGATGCGCTCGCGAGCACCATGGCAGCCGTGTATCCGACGGTTTTCCTGGTCGACGTCCCCGAGTTCGCCAACACGCTGATCTATGGCACGACGGAACCCGTGTCCCTGACCGCCGTCGAGCACAACCTCTCGCTCATCCATGAACCCGTTGCACATGACGTGGCGCAGAGTGTGCTCAGCGAAGGTCAGCTACGCGTCTCGCCTTATCACGACCAGGTGTTCACCGACGACCTCGCGCCGGTGGAGCGCTTGATCGACGACATCATCTTCAGCTACGCGACGGGCGGGCGCTGACCCGGGACCGCCGAATGCCGGCAAAGGGCGGCATCAGATGCGCCCGCGCCCGACGAATGCCGGCAATCGGCG
>DASSLJ010000182.1:0-14753 GCA_035689585.1 Candidatus Dormiibacterota bacterium | reverse complement strand
CACTGGTCGCCCGACGTGGGCGCGTTCTGCTGCCAGAAAGACCTGACGATCTGGCCTTCGTAGAACCCTTAAGGTCGAGCTATGCCGACCGTCGTCGTGACCGGGGCCACCGGTGCGATCGGATCCGCCACCGTCGACGCTCTGAAGCAGCGCCGGGCGGCGGTGATCACGTTGAACCGACCCGCGTTCGACCTCGCTTCTTTGACCTCCGTGCGGAACAGCGCGCGAGAGCTGGTGCGGCAGGTTGCGCACATCGATGCGCTGCTGCACATCGCTGCCGTGTTCACGACGCGGTTTCAGAAATCCGCCGACGGCTATGAGCTCATGTTCGCGACCAACCACCTTGGTCCGTTCCTGCTGACGAATCTGCTGCGCGACAAGCTGATCGGCGGAGGGCGCGTGCTCACCGTGGCAGCGCCGTCGACGACCCGGGTCGACGTCGACCGGCTCCTCGACAAGGATCGGTTCAATGCGATGCAGTCATTTGGCGCGTCGAAAGCCGCGAACTTGATGTTCACGTTCGAGCTCGCGCGCCGGGGGCATCGATGGGATGTACGCGCCAACGCATTCCACCCTGGACTGGTGCGGTCGGAGCTGATGCGCGAGGCGCCGTCCGCAGTCAGAGTTGCGACGCGGCTGTTCTCTGCCTCGCCCACCCGCGCGGCGCACGACCTGGTCGATCTCGCGTTGTCACCGGCTTACGCCGGTACGACGGGCTGGCTGTTCAAAGGCGCGCGACACATCGATCCGCCGAAGGCCGCGTCGGACGTCGGGGCGCAGAGCACGCTCTGGAAGCGAAGCGCCGAACTGGTCGAGCTGGAGGGAGCAGGCTTCTAGCTTTCCTCGCCGGTCGTTCACAAGTCCCTCACAACTGGTGGGAACGATTGGGATCAGCAGCAAATCCCGGTCCACCAATAAGGAGTGACTCGACATGAGACGCGGTTTCGGTTTGATCGGTCTGCTGGCGACGATCATCTTCGTGGTCATCGTCGGCGTGATCGCGTACAACATCGGATGGTCGGACGGCGTCAACACTCATCTGCCGGCCGCCACCAGCGGCGGAGCCATGGGGCCGTACTACTACGGGTTCGGGTTCCACCCGTTCTTTTGGGGCTTCGGCATCTTCTGGTTCCTGCTGATCCTCTTCGGCATCTTCTGGCTGTTCCGACTTGCCTTCTGGGGATTGGGCGCCCGCCGGATGTATGGGCACGGTTGGGGCTACGGCCCGCGCCAGTCGTTCGAGGAACGCGCGCAGGAATGGCACCGCCGCCAGCACGGAGAGCAGCCGCCGCCTTCGTCGGGTCCGACGCCACCACCTCCCCCACCTGACACACGCTCCGTCTAGGAGCGATGTCCGAACCTAGGATGGTCGTCAACGTGGCGACCATCCTTGTCGTTGACGACGAGCCGCGCATCGTGCAGCTCGTGCGCGACTACCTCGAGCACGGCGGATTCACCGTGCTGACGGCATCCGACGGACCGTCGGCTTTGCGCACGGCACGCACGGCCAAGCCGGACCTCGTGGTGTTGGACCTGGGTCTGCCCGGCGTCGACGGCCTGGACGTCGCCCGCTCGCTGCGCCGCGACGGCGTGGTGCCGATCATCATGCTGACGGCGCGGACAGAGGAGTCGGACAAGCTGATCGGGCTCGAGCTCGGGGCCGACGACTACATGACCAAGCCGTTCTCTCCGAAGGAGCTGGTCGCGCGCGTGCGGGCAGTGCTGCGCCGCGGCGAAGGCATGGCTGCTTCGTCCGACGTCATCCGAGTGGGGTCGTCGGTCGAGCTGGACGGGTCGCGCATGGAGGCGGTGTTCGACGGCCGGCGCGTTGACCTCACGCGGTCGGAGTTTCAAATCGTTTCCGCGATGGCGCGCCAACCCGGTCGCGTGTTCACGCGGGCCCAGCTGCTGGACGCTGTGCGCGGTGTGGCATTCGAGTCGTATGAGCGCGCGATTGACGCGCACATCAAGAACATTCGGAGGAAGATCGGCGCGCATTACATCCAGACGGTCTTCGGTGTCGGCTATCGGTTCGCCGAGCCTTCGCTGTCATGAGCCGACGTTGGGAAGGACGTACGTATCGCCGCCCACCATGGTGGCCGGAAGGCGAACCGTTCCCGCCCGAACGCCGTTGGGGCCGCGGACCGGCGCCGATCATCCGCCTGATCGGATGCTTCGTCCTGGTCGTGCTCGCCGTCTCGTTCCTTACGGGCGGACTATTTGGAATCCTGTTCGGTGGCGTCGGCCCGGGACCACATCCGTTCTTCTTCTTGCCGCTGCTGCTGATAGTGGTCTTGATCGTTCTCGCCGTCGCGGGCGGTGTGCGGCGGGTGGCTGGACCGATGAACAGCTTCATCGATGCCGCGCGGCGAATCGAATCGGGCGATTACTCCGCGCAAGTGCCGGAATGGGGATCTTCGGACATCCGGTCGGTCGCTCGCGCGTTCAACTCCATGTCGGCCCGGCTGAAGGCTGCGGATGAACAGCGCCGCTCGTTTCTGGCCGACGTGACGCACGAACTGCGCACGCCACTGTCGGTGATCCGCGGTCAGGCCGAAGCGATCTCGGACGGTGTGTACCCGCCCGACGCGTCACATCTCGCGCCGATCCTCGACGCCACGGCGACGCTGGACCGGCTCGTCGAGGATCTCCGAACGCTGGTGCTGACCGATGCGGGCAGCCTTGTGCTGCACAAAGAGCCGACCGACATTGCGGGGCTGGCGAAAGACACCGTCGAATCGTTCCGCTCGCAAGCTGAGTCAAAAGGGATTGCATTGATCGCCGATGTGGCGGACGTACCGGCGATCGAGGTCGATCCGGCGCGAATCCGGCAAGTGATCGGAAACCTGCTGTCGAATGCTATTCGGCACACACCGGCGGGCGGCTCGGTCAAGACGTCGGTCAGCTCATCAGCCGATCATGTGGCAATCATCGTGGCCGACACGGGTGAAGGAATCTCTCCAGATCTGCTTCCTCGCGTCTTCGAGCGGTTCGCCAAAGGACCCAACTCGACAGGCAGCGGCCTGGGCTTGGCGATCGCGCGCGACATCGTAGATGCGCACGGCGGTTCGCTAGCCGTGGCCAACGGTGGCGACAAAGGAGTCACAGCGACCGTATCGTTGCGCCGGCTCGCGTGAAGGCGCGGAAGACCCCCCCTTACAACGCTTCCGTGTACCGGCAGTCCGGGTAACCGCTGCATCCCCAAAATGGCTCGCCGGCGAACTTTCCCCGACGGGCGATTCGCTGAACGAGTGCACGGCCGCACGTTGGACACGTTCTCGCATGTTGGGGAACGCCCACTGGTCGGTCATCGATTTGTGGCAGTAGCCGCGCCAAACGATTGCCGTCGACCAGGTCGAAATTCTTCCCATTCACCCATGCCCAAGCATCTGGAGTGAATGTGCCCGACGTAACGAGAACGGCACCGTCCGCATGTTCATGCGCGACCGCCCCCCAGAGATCTCGCAGCTGTGGAAGCCTCACCTTGTAGACCTTCCAGTGCTTCGCCTGCACTAGTAATCGTTCGCCATCCTTGCGGATCTCAAAATCGACTCCTCCGTCTGCTTGCGCACCGCCCCGCGGAATTACCTCATAGCCCTGCCGTCTGTAGGCCTCCTGGAGCAGACGCTCAAAAGAGGGCCAACTCTCCCGCCGTACAGAGTCGATGCTTGTCTGGCGCTGAAAACGACCTGCGTCGCTCTTCCGGTCGAGCCATCGCGTCGCGGCACCAATGACGCCGAAGAGAACGATGCCTCCGGCGAAAAACCATCCGATCAGTTGGAGATACGGCAGGAATAGCGCCGCATAATCGATTCCGGCGGGACTCTTCGACGGGTTGGAATGCACAGCGGCCGGAACTATCAACTCGAGGATCAAAACGACTCCGCCGGCTGCGGCCAGAGCAAACCACAGCGGGTATTCCTTGAACTCTTCGGCGAGGTCGAACAAGTCGCCATCCGAGCGTCTTCTGGACCGGCGTGGCATGGTCGACGGCGAGTATGCACCGCGGCACGCGTGGGGTGAGAAGTTAGAGAAACTGGAGCGGGCGACCGGCTTCGAACCCGTCGAACCAGCGCCACAACCTGCACGCGATCCAACGAGAGCCCGGAGGCATCTGAGAAGGCGACTGAAGGGAGCTCTTTCGTTGGGGCTCGGCCTGTAAGAAATTTCGTTAACGACGACTCAATCAGACCGGCAGGTCCTAGGCTGCACTCGGACGGCGCGTCGGGGCCGAGGAGTTGCTCGCCGCGACCTGGGAGGGGGCGTGCCGTCCCGGTCCTTGTCGGCGTCGACAGATGATTTCGCGGAGGCTCGTCGGTTCGCCACGTAGCGGACGATTCCTAGGGTTAGGTTGTCCCAGTCGCTCTACGATGGCCACCCACGAAAGCTGAAAGCGATGCCAGAGACAGTCACCGAAGATCAGTGGCTGAGTGAGATGCGCGCCTGGATCCGGGCGGGCGGAACCTACCGACTTCGCCCCGCGATTGGCCCGGCAGTATCACTGTGCGTGCTCGCCCTCTTCTTTCCCGCACTGATCGTTTTGCTGAGCCTTGCTTTTTCTGATCTCGCTTTGGGCATCGAAGCGGCCATTGTTGGTCTCGTGCCGATCGGTGGGGTCGCCCTACTGATCGCGTATCGGCAAAGGGCCAGCTTGTATGTGGATAGTCACGAAATTGGACGGACGGGCCTCAGGGGCTCGACTATTGCCCGCTGCCCGCGAGACGGACTCGGCGCTGTTCAGATACGCAAAGGCTCTTACGAGGCATGGCTGGGGAGTGCCCTTCGCCCATACGGAACCTTTGACGATAACGTCATGTACGTGCTTGACAAGCGAGGCGGGGTCGTCTTCAAGGTGACCTTGCACGTTTGGTCCCCGTACCAGGTCGAACTGCTCGGCAGACTCGCTCAGTAGTGCGTCACAGCTCACCGCTCCGCTGGCGTAATCCGTTATTTCGAAGCTGGTGGCGGAATGCGGGGACAGAACCTTCTCGCCGCGCGATTCTGAGGTCAAAAGCTGGAGCGGGAGACGGGCTTCGAACCCGCTACCTCGACCTTGGCAAGGTCGCGCTCTACCAAGTGAGCTACTCCCGCTCGGTCAGAGCCTCGATTTTACCCGCTGGCGCCAGGCCCGCCAATCACGGCGCCGCAGGCTGGCGGCACGGCATCGGGCGGCGTCCCCAGCGGTCGCGCAGAGCGTTTACGCGAAGGGCTGAGGCGTGAAGTTGAGCACGATCCAGCCGGCCTGACAGCACCGCCGCGCGAACCGCCGCGACCGCCGACGTTTCGTACGCCGGATCGCCATTTCCCAGCAGCAGCATGTCGTTGCCCGCCGCGAGCGCGAGCACTGCCGCCTCAGGCAGCGACCACCTGGCGCCGATCCCGCCCATCGACAGAGAGTCGGTCACGATCACGCCGTTGAAGCCGAGCTGAGTGCGCAGCCGGCCGACGATCGACGGCGAGAACATCGCAGGCATCGCACCACCGTCCAGTGAAGGCTCGTAGACCGCCGTCACCATCACCGCGTCCGCGCCCGCGGCGATGCCCGAGGCAAATCCCGGCAGTTGAGTGGCCGTCCACTGAGCCAGAGTTGTGTGGTCAGTCGGGATCGCCTCGTGCGGATCGCCTGCCGCTCCGCCCAATCCGGGGAAGTGCTTCAAGGTCGCACCCACGCCGCCGGCGTGCAATCCGGAAACAGCTGCCGCCACCAATGGGGCGACGATCGACGGCGAAGCGCCGAAGGAACGTGCACCGATGATCCCGTCCAGGGAATTCGTCCGCACATCGGCGACGGGAGCGAGATTCAGACCGACGCCGGCTGCACGCAGGCCTTCTCCGTTGAGGGCTTCAAGAGAACGTACGCGGTCAGCCCCATACGACGCCATCTCCAGCGGCCAGGGCGGAGCGGTCGGCGCCTGCAAGTTCGCCACCGATCCGCCCTCCTCGTCGGTCATCAAGAGGAAGGGATGCTCGAGGCATTCACTCGAGGAAAGGGACTGCAAACGATCGGACCATTCCCGCATGCCGGCGGGCGTTCCGCCGAAGTTCGCCGTGAAGAGCAGCGCGCCGCCGACGTGGTCCCGCACCAGGTAAGGACGTACAGACGACCAGCCGAGAGCTCCCCTCCAGGAGAAAACCATCACCGCACCGATGTCGCTGTCGAGGTCGTTCTCGACGTTCGGCGTCGGATCCGGTGAAGTCGCCGGTATCCACGCCGGATTGACGGACGCCGCGGGCAGAGGCGTCACGGGCCGGCCGATCAGCACGAGCGCCGCCAGGACCAGCACGACGAGCACGGAAGCGAGCTGGGCCCCTCTGCGCCTCCCCAAAGCGGGGTCAGTCTATCGGCGGAAGCGGTACCTCAGCGCGATCACGATCATGCCGACCCCCCAGAGCAAGGCCATCATCGGCAGCACGAACGTCCCGTTCATCTGCGGCCAGCCGATGCCCTCCAGGAACCCGTAGCCGAAGGTGAGCAGCGCCGTCGCCGCGAGCGAGAACCCGAGCGCCTGGACCTGGACGCGCTTTTGCACCTCGTCGAGCCGCGACAGCGCGCGCACAAAGAGCCAGATCACTATTCCCGCCGGCAGCGCGGGGACGGCCGCGATCGCGTATCGCCACGTCTCGCCGCCGTTGGCCTGGATGACCGTTACCGAGCCCGCCAGGATCATCAGGAAGGCCAGAATCGCGAACGCGAACTGGATCTGCGCCTTATGGGCCGTCCAGATCGGCGTCAGGGCATCCACGCCGGGCGGCGAGGCAAACGCGACCGGCGTCGGCGCCTCCGTTCTCAGGAAGGGCGAGGCTGCATGGCTGAAGAGCGGGTCGACCGGAACGTCCGGCGGTGACGGGAGCTTCTCGCCCACGGCGGGCAATCCTACCTCGCAGTCGGTATGCGATTGACGCTTTACCGCGCGCCCGCTATAACTACGCGGCCGTCGTCGGACACGCCTGGAGAGGGAGGAACTCAGTTGCCCCGTTTGTTTCGTTTGAGCCTGTCGCTGCTTGCCGTCTGCTGCCTCCTGACCGTGACCACCGCCTCGGCGCACCAGGCGGGAACGGTCTACATGAGAGTCAACAAATCTCACGCCGCCCGACCGCACAGCTCATCGCTCCTGCAGTACCACGGCGGGCCGGTTTCCACGGCCGCGGCCGTGTACATCGTCTTCTGGGGTTCGCAGTGGTCGGCTTCCGGCGCAGACGAGTCGTACGTGACCGGCTTCTTCGGCAACGTCGGCGGCAGCTCTTGGGGAAACACCACCAAGCAGTACTGCGAGAACGCAGCCAATGGCGCGACTTCGTGCTCATCGGGACTTCCTGCCCCTGGGAACGCCACGAAGCAGCTTGCGGGAGTGTGGAACGACACCACCAACCCGGTGCCGAGCAGCCCGACGCAATCGCAGATCGCAAATGAAGCAGCCAACCTGGCGGCGAACTTCAACGTGACGCCCAACGCCAACGACGACTTCATGGTGTTCACCCCGAGCGGCCACTCCCAGAGCGGGTTCGGCACGCAGTGGTGCGCGTACCACAGCTCGAGCGGTTCGCTTTCCTACTCCTACATGCCCTACCAGCCCGATGCCGGAACCGCTTGCGGGATGAACTTCGTCAACGGCGGTTCAGCCGGTTACTTCGACGGCTTCTCGATCGTGGGCGGCCACGAGTACGCGGAGACGATCACCGACCCCGAGCCCAACAGCGGCTGGCTCGACGGCCGAGGTTCGGAGATCGGAGACAAGTGCGCATGGCTGTCTTCAGGCAGTGGCGCTGCGACGGACATTTCCCTCGGCGGCAGCAGCTACGCGGTGCAGTCGCTGTGGAGCAATGCCGTGGCGGGGTGCGTCATCTCGTCGTAAAGCGATCGACGTAGGCCGCGTCGCCGATCTTCCGAAGGATCGCGAGGCCTGCCTCGGTTTCGGCCGGGTCGTGCGTGAGGACGCCTCTTTCCGCACGGCCACGGCCGAGCCACGTCAGTGCGCCGGCCCGCTCCCACGTCGCGATCGCCAGTGCCAGCTCATGCGGATCGTGATTCGATAGACCTCGCGCGCGTCTCACCTGGGCTTCGAGCAGGGTGACATTGCCGGCGACGGCTCTCCTCAGCCCGAGGTCGAGCAACTCCGGCGGAAACTGCTCCCTGCGGTCGCACGCCAGGGCGAGGCGAAGCTCCGTCATATCGGGCGGGTAGTGCCCGACGAGGGAAGGATCGTCGGCTGAGAACCCGCCCTCCCCTCGGAGATACGCCTGCAGGACCCGATGACCGAGGCCAGTTGTGACGTCAGCTCCCTGTAGACCGGCGAGGATCGCTTCGATGGTCGCGGTGGCGGCGCTGACCAGGCGAGGGTCGTTGCGGGCGCGTCCGAGCGCGAGACCGGCCAGGAAACCTCTGAGAGCGTACCCGGCCGAATGCAGTCCGGCATCGCGCCAGGCGTCCATCGCGCGCCAGAACGTGGCGACCGCCTCCTCCCATTCGCCCAGCACGTAGAGAGTCAGGGTTCGCCATGCGTACAGGTTGAGGGCCGGGTATGGGGCTTGGCCGGGCAGCAGCCGGGAAGCCATCTCGCCAGAGTCGCGCTTGGCCTTGGCCAGATCGCCGATGGCATACGCGTAATTCGTGATCATCGAATGGGTGTCGAGCCTTTCATAGAGGCTCAATCGAGGCTCGAGCGCGACCCGAGCCTCGGTTGTTCGCAGTGCGTCTTGCCACCGAGCCGCGATCGAAAAGATCCCCGCCAGCGAGTCGAGGGCCATGCTCTTCACCTCGTCGTCACCAAGCTGCTCCGCTATCTCCATCGCGCGCTCGGCACTCGTACGGGCGGCCTCGAGCTGGCTTTCGCTTGGCATTCGCATCTGGGCCGACCAAAAGGGAAAGAACGAGTCGGCGACGAGAAAGCGCGCGATCGTGTAGGGATCGGACGCGCTGTCAAGAAGCATGCGGCCGCGACTCCTGTACCGCTCGACCCACTCGTCGCTGGGCCTGGCGCCGACCGAGCCGACCCATCGCATCGCGATCATGAGCATCCCCGCCAGAGCTCGAAGCTGGTCGTCGACCGGCGCGCCCTGCTGCTCGTACTGGGAGAGGGCAATCCGGTACTCCTCGATTCCACTGTCGCCTGCGGTCAGCTCGCCGATTCTCTCGTGCAGCCGAGCCGTGACCTTCGGGTCGACGAAATCGAAGGAACCGCGAATGTGGCGCACCGCCTCCGGGGTTGCCGCCGCCGCGGCCGCCACTTCGGATGCCTTGCGGAGCCACTTCGCGGCCTGCCGGCGTATCTCGTCGGTGCGCTCGGTTCCGGGTTCGACCGCGCTGTATAGAACCGCGGCCTCGCGATAGTGGAACGCAAGAATCTCGGCCAGCGCGATCTCTCGGCCGGCGGTCATCGATTCGACCCAGCTCGCTGCCTCGGCGTGGAGCCGCGCCCGTTCCGCCCGCGGCAGCGTGCCGTACGCCACTTCCTGGATCAGGATGTGGCGGAACGCGTAACTGCCGGCCTCGTGCGGACGGATGAGGTCGCGGTCGGTGAGGTTCTCGCAAAGCTCATGGACCCGCGCCGCGAGATCCGGACCGAGCGCCGCCACGCCCGCAGCGCGGAACGCCCGGCCGAAAACGCTTCCGAGCTGGAGGACGCGACGTTCACTGGGGGGTAGGAGATCGAGCCGTGCAAGCACAGTGCCCTGCACCGTGTCCGGCAGCCGCTCGAGCGAGCCGTGGTCGAGATATGTGCGGACGAGCTCCCCGGCATAGAACGGATTGCCTTCCGAGCGGTCGCTGACGAGCTCGACCACGTCCGGCGCGTCGCTGTCGAGAAGGTGGCGAACCAGGTCGGCGATGGCCGCGGGGCCGAGCGGTTCCAGCGCAATCGCCAGATGGTTGAGCCGGCCGCCGCCCCAGGTGGGCCGCCGGTCGAGAAGCTCCGGCCGGGCGAGGACGATCATGAGCAGCGCCGCCTCACCGCGCGGCTGCATCACGAACTCCGCAAGGTCGAGAAGGCTGTCGCTCGACCAGTGAAGGTCTTCGAAGACGATGACCACTGGGTGCTGGCGCGCGGTCGCCTCCAGTGCCGACCGCCACGCCGCGAACAGCAGGTCGCGGTCGGCTCCTTCGGTGCCTGCCTCGCCGATCGTGGCCGCGAGGAGCCGTGCATCCCGATCGGGATCCTGGACGCCAATCCGGTGCAGCCATCCGGCGATCGCTTCGCGCACTTCGCCGGGCGGGGTGTCCTCGGTCTTGCCGGTGAGTGTGAGCAGGACCTGGCGCATCGGCCAGTACGTGAGCTGCTGGCCGTAGGGGAGGCACTGCGCGGTGGCGACCGTCGCGTTGGGCGTCAGAGTCGGAAGCCACGACAGGAACTCCTCGACCAGGCGAGTCTTTCCCACACCGGCGGGCGCGATCACGCTGACCATCGAAGGTCTCTTGTCGCTTACCGCCCGGCGCGCCACCAGCTCGAGCTGCGCAAGGTCGGTCTCGCGACCGATCAGCGGAAGCTGGACGCGGAGACGGGACCGCAGCTTGCGCGGGCCTAGCACGATGCGCGCCGCCACGGGCGCGGATTTGCCGCGGGCGACGATCTCGATAGGGTCGCCGAAGTCGAAGTTGTTGGCCGCACGGACGGTACGGTCACTGGCCAGGATCGCCCACGGCTCGGCGGCCTGCTGGAGCCTCGCGGCCACGTTGGTCGCATCACCGGTTATGAGGAAGTCGCCGCCCGACTGCTCTCGGCTCGCCACTACCTCGCCGGTGCTGACGCCGAAGCGCAGAGCGATACGCTCGTTCAGCATCGGATCTCGTTGGATCGCCTCCCTGATGGCGACGGCGGCGGCGACGGCACGATCGGCGTCATCACCGTGGGCTGTCGGCAGACCGAACACCGCCATCACGGCGTCGCCGATGAACTTCTCGACAGTGCCTCCGTGGCGCTCGACGCAGTCGCGCGCGATCGCGTAGTAGCGCTGCAGGAGGCGACGCATGTCCTCTGGATCGAGGGCCTCTCCGAGCGCGGTCGATCCCGCCATGTCGGCGAAGAGCACGGTGACGATGCGTCGCTCTTCGGTGGAGACGGCCATGGAGGCGATTGCCGGCGGTCAGCCTACCAAGCCGGATTCGTACGCGAGTGCTAGGCCTTGTAGGGCGAGGGCGCGCCTGGCGGCAGGTAAGGCGTCGGATCGATCGGCACCTGGTTGATCCGCAGCTCGAAGTGCAGATGAGGGCCTGTCGAATTGCCCGTCGATCCCTCGAGTCCGACCGGCGTCCCCTGCGTCACCGTCTGCCCCGCGGTGACCAGCGCGGCCGACAGGTGGCCGTAGAGCGTGGCCAGGCCGCCGCTGTGCGCGATCACGACGTATGTCCCATAGCCGCTGCTCGTGCTGCCGACGAGAGCGACCACTCCGTCGTCGGCTGCGAACACCGGCGACCCGAACGGCTCGACCATGTCGATGCCGGTGTGGAAGTGCGGGTACGAGCCGTACGGCGGCTCGAACCAGTACGTGCTCGGCCCGAAAGGCTGCGTGATCGTTGCCTGCGGCTCGGGCCAGATGAACCGGTACTTCGTGGAGTGGCCGCTGCTCAGCTGGATCTGACCGATGCTGTTCGACTGCGACCACAGCTGCAGCTGCGTCCACACCGCCTGCATGGCCGCCGCGATGATCGCGTCCTGCTGCTGCTGCAGCATGTCCGTGATCTGCTGCGCCAGCTGCGTCGACTGTGAGTCGAGGACCGCGATCTCCCACCTCGTCTGCGCGATCTTGGCCTGCAGCTGATCCATCGACGACTGCTCCTGAGCCTGCAGCGCCTGGAGCTGGGCCAGTTGCGAGTTGAGCAGGTCGCGCTGCTCGGCCTCTTGCTCGCGCGCGTACTCCTCGCGATGGCGCTGCACCTGGAGCTCCGTCAGGTCGTTGTTCATCTTGGTCTTGAGCGTGGTCGCCTGGTCGGCCGCGACGTTCAGGTCTGAGATCCGGGTCAGAAGGTCGCTCAGGCTGCGCGCCTCGGCGAGCGTTACCAGCGGAGATTGCGGAGCGGAATAGATCGCGCGTGCGATCTCGGTCAACTGTGCGCGCTCGACCTCGATGCGCTCGGAAAGAATCGCCTCCTGGCGCTTGGCGTCGGCGATCTGCGCGTCGAGGTCGGCGATCTTCTCCTCGACGTCGGTGATCTTTGCCTGCATCGCCTGCTGCTGCGCAGCGTTGTCCTGGAGCGACTGCTGGAGCTGCTGCTGGGCCGCCATCGCATCCGCGAGGTTCGAGCCGAGCTGCGCACGGATCTGAGCGATCAGCGCTAGACGTTGCTGCGGATCAGACGGACTCGAATCAGCGCTGGCGCTTACGGTCCCAAGTGAGAGCACGACCAGAGACAGCGCGACCGCGAGGAGCCAGCCCCTCACGCCTCCATGTGCCTCCGCAAGCTGATCAGCGAGGATCCCGACCCGAGCGCCAGGCCGACCGCAAGCACGATGAGACCCGCCACGAGCGCGACGTCGATCGTGACTCCGGGTGCGAACTGCGCGAAGGTGTTGGAGGCGCTCTTGATTCCGCCGAACGTCAAAGCGAACGTGACCAGCCCGGCGACGGTCCCGGCCACCACGCCGGTGAGCGCGCCTTCGACCAGGAATGGTCCTCGCACCATCCAGCGCGGAGCGCCGACGAGCTGCATTATCCGGATTTCGTCGCGGCGCGCGTGAATCGCGGCCTTGATGCTGTTCGCGGTCACCGTCACGGCGACGAAACCGAGCAGCGCGAGAAATGCGATGCCGGCCAGGGCCACGCCGAAGAGCAGCCCCTGAATGCGCTGGTACGCGCCGCGGTCATAAGACGTCGGATAAACCGGGTCGACCGCCTCGTCGTTGCGGACCGAATCGTCGATTGCGGCGACGTCGTTGATGTTCTTCACCTGCACGTCGAGGCTCGCCGGGAACGGATTGCTTTCCGTCGAGTCGGCGAGCTCGGGCAGGCCAGGGATTCGCTGCGCGCGCAGCAGCGCCTCTGCCTTCGACACGTACCTCACATTGGAGACGCGTGCATCACTCTCGAGTCGTGACTGCAGCGCGTTCACCTCGCTGTCGGTCGCGCCGTCGCGGAGATAGACGTGAATGAGCGATGCCTGGCTCGCCTCGACCTGCTCGAGGTTGTAGAGGGCAAAGCCCGTCACGCCGACCAGGCCCGATATGAGCAAGAGCAGCGTCATCGAACCGAGCGCCGGCGCGGTGCCGCTCATGTTGCGTGCCCAGCTGCGAACGGCCCCCCGCACGAGATAGCGGAAGAGGTTCGCGGTGACGATGCGAAGCGACCGCAATTTGGGGTGCTTCATGCCGACGCCAGCCACGCCATTCTTCCTGTCTGGCCTGCGGGTTGATCGCGCACGAGCCGGCCGTCGACCAGCGTCACCACACGTCGTTTCAGGCGCGTGACTATCTCGACGTTGTGCGTGGCCACCAGCACAGCGGTACCCCACGCCGCGATGTCCTCGAAGAGCTCCATGAGCTCCCATGCGGTGTCCTGGTCGAGGTTGCCGGTCGGCTCGTCGGCGATCAGGACCGGCGGCTGCGCGACCACCGCTCGGGCGACCGCCACCCGCTGCTGCTGGCCGCCGGACAGCTGGTGCGGAAAAGAGTCGACCCGGTCCCCGATGCCCACAGCTTCGAGCGCGTCGCGCGACCGATCCATCGCCTCTTCGTCGGAGACGCGCAGGTCGCTTACCTGGATGCCAAAGGCGACGTTCTCGATCGCGGTCAGGCGCGGCAGCAGCTTGTAGTCCTGGAACACGACGCCGACACGGCGCCTGAGCTCGGCGACTCGAGACGCCTTGAGCTCGTGTGCGGCTATTCCAGCCACCCAGACCTGCCCGCTGGTGGGCAGGATCTCGCGGTTGATCAGCTTCAGGAGGGTGGTCTTCCCCGCTCCGCTCGGGCCCACCAGGAAGGTCAGTTCGCCTGCGCCCAGGCTGAGATCGACGTCCTCGACGGCGAGCCGGGACCCGTAAGCGCGGCTTACGCCGGTCAGCGAGACGATCGGACGTGAAGGAGCGATCGGGCGCACTTTCCCGTTCCGGGTAACGAGATCGCGAGCTGGTTCCTGCGCTCGTGATGATTCAGGCCGGCGACGCCCTCAGACGGCCGCTACGAGCAATCCTCCCGCGATGCAGACGGCGGCGACCAGTTTCGGCGCCAGCTCGCCGAAACGGACGTTCTTCTCTATGAAGAACACGGCCGCGATCACCGCCATCCAGGCCAGGTTCATGAGGCCCAGCACGGCGAGGACGGCCATCAGCGCCCAGCAGCAGCCCAGGCAATAAAGGCCATGCGAGGCGCCGGCGCGGATGGCAGATGTCGTACCGCGACCGAAGTCGTGCGTCATGACGAATCCCAGCGGCGAGCGGCATGCACGCAGACAGGCATTTTTGAGCGGCGTGAGTTGGTAGATCCCGGCCAGGACGATGACGACTCCGGCCAGCCGCGCCAGCCATAAAGGCGGGCTGATCCACAGCTGGTTGATCCCGGCGATCACCGCGAGAGGGACGAGACCCGCTGCGGTCCACACCGCGAGGTATCCCGCCACGAAGGCGGCCGTCGGCACATAGCCATCGCCTCGCGTGCGGCTCACCGCCGCGAACGCGAGCACCATCGGAGCGGCTGCCGGAAACATCATCGCGACCATCATCACGAGCCACGTGATGAGGAAGAGTCCGGCGCCCATCATCGCTACCCCGCCCATCCCCATCGCCGTTGATTGCTGGACCGTGAACACCCACGCGACGGCCGCGCAGATGA
>DASSLJ010000181.1:0-3150 GCA_035689585.1 Candidatus Dormiibacterota bacterium | reverse complement strand
GCTCGCGGCGCCGGCGACGAAGAAACACCACCCCAGCGCGGAGACGAGCACCAGCTCCGGCGCTTTGGCCACGATCCGAAACAGGAAAGGAAGAAGGTATTTGGCGATCGCGAAGGCGCCCACGACGAGAACGGCACCGCGCCACAGCGACCCTAGAAGTGGGACGAAGTTGGGGTTGAGGATGTTCGGCTGCACAGCCAGCATCGCGACCGCCCACAGGTCCTGGACGACCAGTACGCCGAGTGTGATCCGGCCCGGAAGCGTGTCCAGCTCGAACTTGTCGTTCAGGATCTTGACGACGATCAGGGTGCTGGACATGCTCATGCAAGCGGCGAGGTAGTACAGCTCGTTGTTGCCACTCGTGTTGTGCACGCCGAGCGCCGCGAAGAACACGAGGGCGAGCGCGATGCAGAGCGGCACCTGCAGGGCGCCGGTGAGGAGAACCGCTGTGCCTCCCGAGGCCATCTTGCGAATGTCGATCTCCAGGCCGATCACGAAGAGCAGCAGGATGAGGCCGATCTCCGCGACCGTTGCGATGCTGCCCTGGTTTTTGATGAAGCCCAGGCCGATGGGGCCGATGATCACCCCGGTCGCGAGGTACGCGATGATCAGCGGCTGCCGGAATCGCCACGTCACAGCCGCGATCAGCGCCGCGAAACCGACGCAGATCCCGATGCTCGAGAGCAGGTCGGTGGGGACGTTCATCGATCGACGATCGCGATGAGCTGATCGACCAGCGCGCCGCTCTGCGTGGCAGGCTCCTCGAGGTCGTCGGCCGGGTGCAGCAGCCGCTTCATCCCGCGCGTGCGCGTGTTCTGGCCGATGCGAGGGCCTTGAGGTCCGATCGGGTACAGCTCGACCTGGACGCCCTTGCCCGCTACCTCCGCGGCCAATCCGCGGGTGAACGCGGCCACGGCCGCGGAGCCACTGTCGTACGCGACGGTCGTCGGCGTCTCGACCATGCTGACCGCGTTGACGATGTGACCCGAGCCGCGCTGCACCATGTGAGGCAGGAACGCCAGCGTGGTGCGTACGGTGCCGAGCAGGTTCGTCTCCAGCATCCACTTCCAGTCGCTCGGTTTGATCTGGGCGAGAGACCCCTGCAGGAACACGCCCGCAAGGTTGATCAAGATGTCAACCTGGCCCATCGCCTTGACGGAGTCGGCGGCAAGCGACTTCACGGAGGAGTCGCTGCGGACGTCGGTCGCGAGCGCAAGCGCGGCGTCCGAGGTGCCGAGGTGGAGGATCTCTTCGACCGTCCGCTCCATGCGCTCGGCGTCAAAGTCGGCGATGACCACGCGGGCGCCCTGGTGGGCAAGCGCGTGCGCCACCGTCCGGCCCAGGCCGCTGGCGCCGCCGACGACGACCGCCACCTTGCCGGTCAGCGCACCGCGTGGCGCGTCGTCGTCCTCAGTCACAGCGCCGGAAATTCTATTGATCGGTCCCGCGCCTTCCCCCGGATTGGCGCGCCTATCCGGGGGTTTGGGGACTCCGCCTGCCTGATGTGTCGGCCAAAGCGAGAGGCCGGGGCGCCGACTTCAGCCGTCAGAGCCCTGGCGGGTAGAGTCGAGTCCACCTTGCCGATGCCAGCGAACGTGAGGTTCTTCGAGAACGCGGCCGAGCTGCGTGCGTGGTTCGAAGCGAACCACGACCAGGCGGATCAGCTCTGGCTGGGTTTTCACCACAAGCGCAGCAAGCGCCAGTCTTACTCGTGGAAGGAGGCGGTCGACCAGGCGCTCTGCTTCGGCTGGATCGACAGCGTCCGCTACCCGCTCGGAGATCACTCCTCCGCCACGCGCATGACACCGCGACGCAAGCGAAGCATCTGGAGCAACGTCAACGTCAAGCGCTACCAGGAACTTGAGCGCGCGGGGCTCGTCCATCCGGCCGGACGCGCGGCGTTCGAAAAGCGCGACGAAGAGCGCTCGCGCGTCTACTCATATGAGAACTGGCCGGCGGGACTCGATGCGGAAACCGAAGCCGAATTTCGCCGGCACCCCGCCGCGTGGAAGTTCTTTGAGGCTCAGCCGCCGTCTTACCGGCGAAGGATGGCCTACCTGGTCACGAGCGCGAAGCGCCCCGAGACCCGGGCTCGGCGGCTCAAGCTTTTGATCGAGTTTTCGCAGAAGGGCGAGCGGAGACCTTAGCCTCGTTCTCGCGGACGCGCTTGCGGATGAGCGCCGCGAGCTTCGCCTCGGGCAGCTTCTCGTCGAACGGAAATCGAAGTGTCCCTTTGGATGCGACGTACTTCTGGAGCCCTGCGGCTTCGTAGGTCTGGCCAAGGGCGTAGACCCCCACGTGGTTGCGCTGGGCAGCGAAATACACGAGCCGCCCATGATGGTCGTAGTACGGCATCCGGTAGCTGATCCGCTCCTCGGCCTGCGGCGCGTTCGCCTTGATGATCGCGCGCACCTTGCGAAGAAGCGGCTGCGCCTCCTTAGGCGCAGCCGCGATGTACTCGTCGACTTCGTTTTTCACTTGCCTGACTTGAGCGAATCGAGCAGCTCCTGCAGCCGCTCCATCGACTCATCCGCGCCCGACTTCATGCCGGACGCGACCATACCGTCGCGGTCCATCACCGACTGGAACACGATCTGCGCGGTGATGCGCGTCTTGTTTCCGACTTCTTCGAACGTCGCCGTCTGAAGTGCCACGTGGCCGGCGATCGGCTCGTACTCGAACGTCTGGCAGATGCGCTCGGGCGCAATGGCCTCGTGCGTGACGCCGCGGAACGGGTGCTCGCTGCCGTCCGCACCGCGCTGGATCACGCGCCACTCGCCGCCGCGGCGGATGTCGAACTTCTCGATGTCGTTCTCGTAGCGGCCCGGACCCCACCAGCGCGCGAACAGCTTGGGGTCCGTGTACGCGCGGTAGACGAGCTCGCGCGGCGCGTCGATCACGACCGTGGACACGATGTCCTGCCGACCCGGCTCGATCGTGTACTCAGTCTTGGGCATGGTCTTCATCTCCATGTTTCTCCTTTTGAATCATTTCCTGCAGAACTTCGTCGAGGCGCTGGAAGCTCTCGTCCCAGAACCTCCGGTATTCCCCCACCCACTCCGACGCCTCTTTGAGCCGTGCCGGCTCGAGCCGACACGGCCGCCACTGGGCGTTGCGGCCCTGAGTGATCAGGCCCGCGCGCTGCAGCAC
>DASSLJ010000180.1:0-5311 GCA_035689585.1 Candidatus Dormiibacterota bacterium | reverse complement strand
CGGCGTCACGACGAGGACGAGCGGATCCCAGTCGCAGTAAGTCGAATACGCGCCCGCCGATGCCGGCGACGCGACCACCACCCCTACCGCCATCACGGCGGCGATCAACACCCTCTTCACTTTTGGCTTCCCCCTCCGATTACGGAAATCCCCGGCCCCTCGGAGGCTGAACGCTACTTGCGCCCTTGATCAGCTCAGGTAAGAAATATGTAAATCCCTAGGCGGCGATGTCCTTGCGCGTGAAACGAACCGTCGCCACCGCCAGCGCGGCGACGCCCAGCGCGACGATGAGCGCGATGTCGCCGAAATTCAGGCCGTGGAGCACCGGCGTTCCGTAGTAGTAGAAAAGCGACAGTCTCTGCACGACGTCCGGCCACTTCAGCTCCGGACCGACGAACGTGATGAAGAACCAGCCGGCCAGGATGAAGCTCAAAAGTCCGGTGTCGGCGGCGGTGCGCAGCCAGCCCGCGCCGAGGTAACCGATCGCCGCGACGAACAACGCCAACGGGACGACTCCCAGCGACGCCGCAACGATGTTGCCCGTACCGAGGCTGACGCCGGCGATCGCGGCCGCAACCAGGACGGCGAGCGTGGTGGCCACCGCGATGATCACGGTCGACGTGGTGACCGCTGCGAACCGCCCAAGCATGACGACCTGGCGCGACTGCGGCGTGGCCAGCACCATGTCGAGCCGCCCGTCGTCCTCATCCGCCGCCCACCGGTTGACCTGCGTCACGGCGAAGGCCATCAGCAGCAGCGGCATGAAGAAGAACATCAGGCTGAGAAGCGTCTCGTTGAACCCGGCGCCCGAGCCGCCGAGCTGCTTCAGGATCTGCTCGAACATCGGGCTCGTTCCGGCCAGCTTCTGGAAGTCGCTTGCCATCTGCTCGACGATCACCACCAGCCATCCGGCGAAGGCGGCGAGGCCGACCGTCCACCACACGGTGGCCCACGCGATCTGTCCCATGCTGCGCGCGTAAACCGAGCCCAGCGACCAGTCACGCTCCGGCAGCGCCTGGGAGGAAGGGCGTTCGCGCTGGACTCGCCGCAGCCAGCCGGGGAGTGGAACGACATCACCGATGTCGCGTCGGACAAACAACAGGATCGCGGCTCCGGTGAGCACCAGCGCCAGCGCGAGCTGCACCGCGAGCCCGCCGAAGTTCGTCCCGTAGCTCGGTATGAGCGGCTTGCTCAAGTTGTAGTAGTAGATCGGAGACAGGCGCGAGATCCAGTCTGTGTTCGGGATGACCCTGTGAAAGGAGTCGACGACCACGGCCGCCACCAGCACGACGCCGGTCGCGCCGGCAGCCGGCCCCCGCTCGTGGGTGAACTGAGAGATGAGCAGCGCCACTCCGGCGATGACGGCGCTCGCGAGCGCGAGGTTGACCCCGAACAGCAGCGTGTCCGCGAACGTGATGTCGGGCTCGAATTTGCTGGCCGCGGCGAACGCGAAGACAGCCATGATCACGCCGATCAGCAGCAGCGCCGTCCAGATGGCGGCCACCTTCTCGACCGCCACCCGCCAGCGCGGTCGCGGGGTCGACAGCAGCACGTCCATCTGGCTCCGTTCCTCCTCGCCGCGCAAGGTCCGGCTCGCCGCGAGCAGCGGCCAGATCGCAACGATGACGATGAAGGTGCCGAGCTTCCAGGTCGCATAGCCGCCCGGCGTATCGGCCTTGATCGCCTCGGCGTTCCACGCCATCTGAGCCGCCATGGCGGCGAGATCGGCGCGCGCCTGCGGCGTCGCGATCAACTCGGAGACGCCCGCGAGGAGCTCGACCATGATCAGGCCCATGCCGATCCCCCAGCCGAGGATCGGGATCCAGTAGCCGCGGAGGGTCTTGAGGTAGATGCTCCTAAACACGAGCCGTCGCCTCCGCATGCAGCGGCGAGCCGGCGCCGTCGCCTTCGTAGTAGCGCAGGAAGATGTCCTCGAGGCTCGGCTCATAGCTCGTGATCGAGACGACGGGGTACCGGGCCGCGGCCTTGATCACGGCATCCGCGGGGCCGGTCATGGCGATGCGGACCGTGTGTCCGTCGTTGATGTTCTCGACCTCGCCGACTCCCGTCAGAGACTTGAAGGCGTCCGCGGGCACGGCGTCGGCAAAGGTGATCGTGATCTCGTACCGCTTGATCGCCTTGACCTCGGCGACGCCGCCGATGCGGACGATCCTTCCTTCGCGGATGATGCCGACACGGGTGCAGGTCTTCTCGACCTCGCTGAGGATGTGTGACGAGAGAAACACGGTGCGCCCTTCGTTGCGGGCCTCGCGCACCATCGCGTCGAACTCTTGCTGGTTGAGCGGGTCGAGGCCGTTCGTCGGCTCGTCGAGGATCAGCACCCGGGGCTTGTGCATGAAGGCCTGGATCAGGACGACCTTGCGCTTGTTGCCGCTCGAGTACTGCCGGAATTTGCGGCTGGTGTCGAGATCGAGCCGCTGAATCAACGACTTCAGATACGCCCTGTCCACGCCGCCACGAAGGTGGGCGAAGTACTCGAGGATCTGGCCGCCGGTGAGGCTCGGATCGAGCGACGGCTCGCCGGGCACGTAACCGACTAGCTTTTTGATGTCGACCGACCTGTCCCATGCGTCCAGGCCCGCGATGCGCGCGCTTCCGCTGTCGGCGCGGAGGAGAGCCATGAGGATGCGGATGGTCGTCGTCTTGCCGGCGCCGTTGGGTCCGAGGAATCCAAAGACCTCACCCTCGCCGACGTCGAATGACACATCGATGATGCCGCGCTTGCTGCCGTAGCTCTTCGTGAGCTTGTCGACTTCGATGATCGCCGCCATTTCGTCCTCCTACCCAAACCACTCGCGAAGAGTTTTTTGATCGACCATCTGGATGGATCCTTTGCGGGCGCCGAGGATCCTCTCGAATGCGTGCGTGAAGCTCGACAACTTGCTCACGGCGTCGTCGAACGACATCGTGTCTGCCTGCCGAGCCAGGAACAGCTCGATCGCAGTGTCCTGAAAACCGGTCATGAGCATCATCAAGATCGAGGCGGTTTCGGCGGGTGACTCGACGTTGAAGACCTCCTCGCCGATGCCTTGCTCGACGATGCGCGCGAGGATCGCGGCCACGCGGTCCACCAGCGCGTGTCTCACCTTCTCGCGGACGATCGCGTTGTCGTCCGACCGCCAGACCTTGATGAACTCGAGCATCAGCGCCTTGCGTTCGGTCTTGAACTGGGCGATCCCTCCGAAGAACCGCTCGAGCTTGTCTACCGCCGGAAGTTGAGTGTCGTCGACCACGGGCGCGGTCGCGGCGAGCGCGCCGTCCGCGATGCGGTCGACCATCGCCTGAAGCAGCGCCTGCTTCGAGTCGAAGTAGTGGTAGAAGGCGCCGCGCGACGCCTGGAGGTCGTCGAGCACGTCCTGGATGCTCATCTGCTCGTAGCCGCGGGCCTGCATGAGCCGGAGCCCCGCGTCGACAAAAGCCTCGCGCTTGACCGTGTAGACGGCCGGATTGAGCGTCCGCGCCATGGTGATCATTATAACCGACCGACAGTCGGTTTATTAATGGCGAAGCTGTTTAGACGTTTCGTAAATTGGAACGTGGCTGTGGTGGTCCGCGCGATGGCGGTGCTTGGAACGTGGTTGCTTTTCGGCGCACTGACGCCTGTGGCCGTACACGCCGCCACGACCCAGGGCGCCGACGTCGGCGTAACGGTGACGGGTCCCTCCCAGCTCCAGCAGGGAGCTCACGCCGAGTACGGCGTCACATACGTGAACAACGGCCCTGCCACCGCCACCAACACCTACGTACTGGTGACGCTTGACCCTCAGCTCTACTGGGATCCCTTCGACACGACGGGCAACTGCACGAACACCACGCCGCAGGGAATCGTCAAGCAGTACACGTTCGTGTGCCCCGTCGGCTCGCTTGCCGCCGGGACTTCCGGCTCATTCCAGTTCGCGATCCAGGCGTTCAGCTCCACGCCGCTCGGAACCTACAAGGCAATGTTCAGCATCGCCGCCGACCAGTCCGACAGCAAGCAGCAGAACAACACCGCAGTCGACCACATCGCGGTGGTCGCGCCGTACAACGCCGACGTGTGGACCGACATCGTCCGCGACTACGCCAACAGCTACCCGTACACGACCGGCGAGACGATCTGGCTCGACGCGCAGTACGGAAACACCGGCCCGGCGGCCGCGACGAACGCCGTCGAGACATTCACGCTGCCGGCGACCTTCACGTTCGACTCGACGAACTCCGACTCGCGTTGCACGGGCACGGGCCAGACGGTCACGTGTGCACTGGGCGACGTGCCCGTCAACTCCGGCTCGCTCGACGTGGTGATCGCATTCGAACCGACGGCAGGCGGCGTGTACAACGTCACGGCAAGCATCACCGCCGATCAGCCGGATCCCGACTCCAGCAACAACTCGAGCACCGACACGATCAACATCTCTTAGGGGAACGCTGGTGCGCCGGCGTATCCCTCGTGCCACATCTGGAACGCGAACAGCGTCCACAGCTGCTTGCGGTTGTCGCGCACGCCGCGCAGATGGTCATCGATCAGCGCGGCGACTGCGGGCGCATCGAAGAGCCCGTCGCGCTTGAGTCGCTCGGGCCCGAGCACCGACAGCAGCTGCTCTCGCAGCGGTCCGCGGAACCACTCCGCCACGGGGATGCCGAAACCCTTTTTCGGCCGGTCGAGAATCGCCGCCGGAAGCACGCCTCGCAGCGCGCGCTTCAGCAGGTACTTCGATGTGAGCCCACGCAGCTTCAAGCTCAACGGCAGCGAGGTCGCGTAGGCGACGAAGTCGTTGTTCAGCAGCGGGACGCGCGCCTCGAGCGAGGCCGCCATCGATGCCCGATCCAGCTTCACCAGGATGTCGCCCTCGAGGTAAAAGCGCATGTCGAGCATCAGGACCTGGTTGAGCGGATCGAGCGACGAATACTCGTTTTCAGCTGACGGATGGCGCAGCGGGAAAGACCCCATCCACATCCGGTGTCGCTCTGCCACGGCGAGGTCGGCGCCATCCACGAAACGCTTGGCACGGAAGTCGAAGCTCAAATTGGCGCGAGACACCGGCAGCCGATGCACGACCGGTTCGACAAAGGCGCGCCGGAGCAATCGTGGGATGCGCGCGTAGTACCCCGCCAGCCGGTGCGCCTGCATGGTCGGATAGCCGGCAAACAGCTCATCGCCGCCGTCGCCGCCGAGCGCCACCTTCACGTGCCGGCGCGTGAACTCCGACAGCAGGTAGGTCGGGATGATCGACGCATCCCCGAGCGGCTCGTCCAGAAGCTGCGGCAGTCGCGGAATCAGCGAGAGCATCGTCGACGGCTCGAGCGTCAT
>DASSLJ010000179.1:0-2300 GCA_035689585.1 Candidatus Dormiibacterota bacterium | reverse complement strand
TGCGTGCCGGACGCGACCCCATGGCCAACAGCGTCCGCTCGCTCGTCCGCCGGTTTCCTCGCATCACTTATGCGCTGGCGATCGTGATCGGCATGCTGCTCGGCCACGAGCTCTGGCCGTAGAGGCGCCTCCCGCCGCGGCCGCGCCGGCGGCGCGGCGCTCGGAGTGGGCGGGCACGGCGATGGTCGTGGTCTCCGCCATCTCGTTCGGCACGCTTTCGATCTTCGCCAAGCTCGCGTACGGCTCCGGTCTCGGGATCGAGCAATTGCTCGCGTTTCGTTTTGCTCTCGCGGCGCTCGGGATGTTGGTCCTGGCCTTCGTGGTCGGGCAGAGCCCGTTTCACCTCACCCGCCGTCAGGCTGTGAGCCTGCTCGCCGTGGGCGGGGTCATGTACACGGCGCAAGCGCTGACGTACTTCATCGCGCTTCGCACGCTGCCCGCGTCACTGTGCGTGTTGATCGTCTACATCTATCCCAGCCTCGTGGTGATCGCGGCGTGGTTGTTCCAGCACAGGAGTGTCTCGGCATGGCACATCGGCGCGCTGATCGCGAGCTTCGCCGGCGTGATCTTGCTCGTGGGCGGCGCGCAGTTTCAGCTCGGCACAGGTCTGATCTTTGCGTTCGCTTCGCCGCTGATGTACACGGCGTTCATCCTCGTCAGCGAACGCGTGATGGCATCGGTCCCGCCCGTCGCCGCGAGCGCGGTGATGATGTCCGGCACCGCGGTGGTGCTCAGCGCGATCGCCGCAGTGCAGGGTCAGCTGATGCTGCCGTCGACGCCGCAGTCATGGGCGATCAGCGTCGGCATCGCGGTGGTGCCGACGATGATCGCGATCTCGCTTTTCCTCGCGGGTCTCCCGCGCGTCGGCGCCGCCCGAGCATCACTGATCAGCACTCTCGAGCTCGTGGTCACGGTGACGTTGGCGATCGTCCTGCTCGGCGATCGGTTTTCTCCGCTCGAAGCTGTCGGGGGGGTGCTGGTCCTGGGCGCCGTCATCGCCGTTCAGGCGGCGCACATGTGGAGGCCCGTCCCGCTCAAGTAATCAAGGTGTCGCGCAGGTCGCACAGGACCGGATGCAGCTCGTGCGCACCATTGACACGTCCGGTGTCGAGCCTCCATTCCTTCTTGGCGAGGACAAACGGATGCAGCTGCTCGCCGCCGATCGACCCGTGGCCGCCGGCCTGGTTCTCGAAGTTCACCTGCTTGCCGCCGCGAAATGCGCCGAACACGACGAGGTCGCCACAGGTCGCGAACGAGTTCAGCCGCGACAGCTGCGCACGCAGGATCCCTTCGTCGTCGTACGCGCCGAGCTGAGGACCGTTGAAGAACAGGACGTCCTGCGCTCCTTCGCGAGCCATCACGACCGCAACTTCGGGGCGGCTTTGCAGCCAGTCGACGACGTCGGCGCGTTTTGCCTTGACCTCGCTGAAGTCGAGGCGCCGTCCGACGTCGTCCAGGTAGATGTGAGCGAGGCCGCCTGACGCTGTGACGCGTGGGCCGCGCGGCATCGTGTCCGCGAGCTTGAACGGGATCGAGTCGACCTGCCCGTGGTCCGAGAGGACGACCAGCTCGTAGCGGTCGCGGCGCGCCTTGGCGATCCTGGCGATCGAATGGTCGACGTGCTTCAGTATCCGCCGCGCGGCGGGGTCGCTCGGCCCGAACGCGTGCGCGGTCTCGTCGAAGGCGTAGAACCCGGCGTAGATCGGCGAGTAGCCCTCGCGCATCGCCTTCTCGACCGTGTAGCGCGTGAGGTGATGAATGAAGATCTCCTCGACCACGTCGGTGAACACGTACGTGCGCGCGGGGTGATGTCCCTCTGAACGCGACGTCGTGAGGTCCCGCGCCGTCCTGGCGACCACGCGCGCGGTCTGCGACACCCAGTCACCGAGGTGAACTGGGTTTGCGAGATAGGGGACGAGCACGCTCGCGGCCGATCGCGACTTGCCCGGCTGAACATAGCTGCGGTCCTGATAGGCGATGCCGAACGTGTCCTTCGCGCCGGCGGGATAGCACGCCGCAATGCATGCGCCGTCCTGTGTGAGAGGGTTGCTGCCCTGGAAGTACTTGTCCGCGACCTTCTTGAACGTCGAGCCGGCTCCGAACTTCACGAGCACCTGACGTTCGCGGTCCCACCAGCGGAAGCTCGGGATCTCGGAGTTGTCGCCGTAGAGGATCCCGGCCTGCGCAAACGGGGTCGTCGACGGCACTCCGCAGCGATAGCGATGGATCTCGTAGCCCTCGGCGTCCATGAGCTGTCGGGTGGCCGGCATCTCGCCCGCATCCAGCGCGCGCTCGAGCAT
>DASSLJ010000178.1:0-2115 GCA_035689585.1 Candidatus Dormiibacterota bacterium | reverse complement strand
TCCGACCGTCTGCGCTCCAGCTCGTCGCCCGGACCGAGGTCGACAAACCGCGCGTAATCGGCCAGACGAGGCTGGACCTCACGCACCTGGAGGAACATCTGCTGCGCCACCCAGCGGTAGTCAGGATGCCCTTGCGGGGTCGTCCGCAGCTCGCACAGGTGATAGATCTCGCGCAGGTTGACGCGGAAATACCACCGCACGTGAAAGGCGAGCGGAACGATGTACTGCGCGACCGCCGGCCCCAGGTCCCTCTCCAGGCGACGGTGCGTGGCCGCGGCGCCTTCGACCGCCGCAGTGAACCTGTCGCCAAGACCGAGATCGACCAGGCCAGGCGGGAGGTCGTAACCGAGCGACGTCCCGAGCGGCTGGCGGTCCTGCGTCAGCATGCGGTGCCGGTGAAGGTCGCGGTACGCCGCGAAGTTGGCGACGACCTCGAACGTGTACTGGGCATGCTCGAGCGCGCGCGGTGCGCGCTGGCGGCGGTTGGCGCGATCGGCGAGGATGCGGTCGAGGACCTCCGGAGCGTCACCCGACAGCTCGTCGAGGGGTCTCTCCGAGTACGGGTACAGCGCGGCCGCCACGACCTTGCGCTCGGCGTCCGCGTCGTAGTCGAGGAGCCGCACCGACGGCGGCGCGGGCGCCGCATGCCCAGCCGGCGCCACCTCCTCCAGGCGCTGCCGTGTGCGTGCGATTCGCTCCGCGGCCGGCCTGCCGTATCTGTCGTCAAGCGCCCGGCGCACGAACGAGGGGATGACGAGGGACAGCTCGCGGTGCAGCTCGGAGGCGAGACGCCGGCACTCCGGCAGCTCGTGCGCGGCCATCTTGGTGATCAGGTACTCGAATGCGCGGCCGTTGCCGAAGAGCCCGAGATTCGTCAGCGTGCCGGCCGGCAGCAGGCCGCGGAGCAGGTCGAGCGCCTTGGCGCGCGTCGCCGACTTCCAGGCGCGATCGGTCTCGCCTTCTTCTTGCGGATAGCGATCGCGGATCGCCTTGGTGACGGGTTCGACCAGTGAGCTGTAGGTCTCGAACAGCGCGTCTGCGGCGGGCTCGTAGTCGGGATGGGACAGCTCCGGACCGCGGTGATAGAGGTAGCGGCCATCCGGGCCCGGGCGGTCGAAGCGCACGTAGCGGGTCGACTTTTCGAGCGGCGAGATGCCGATCCGGCTGTCCTCGAGCGCCTTCGCGGCCAGGGTCGATGTCTGCTCGACGGCGACGTGCGCGCCGGCGAGCTCGGCGACCGAATCGTCTCCGTAGCCGACCAGCACGCGCTCGTAAAACTCTTCCGCGCGACGCACCGCGACCATGTCGTCATCAGTGGGCGGCGTGCCGGCCAGCCGCTCGAATCCCGAGTCCGGCTCGTTGATGAACTCGTCGAGAAGCACGCGCCGGAGGCTCTTTTCAGTCCGCGAATAGCGCGAGAAGAGCGCACCTTTGACGACCTCGGGCAGGTTGCGCAACGCGAACACGGGGCGGTCCAGGTTGGTGAAATACCTCTCGAGCAACGACGATTCGACGGCGTTGAACTCCGAGTGCGGCACCGAACTAGTATGGCCCGCAAACCATCGACGCCGGTTTCTAGATATTGTGTCGAGCGGGGCGCTATGCACAGCCTATGGACGTCGTGGTTTGAGTTCTCCCCGGTTTGTCCCCAGCTCTGTTAAAAACCGACTGCGAAATGCCGATGCCCGAAGTCGACTGGATCGATCGGTGGCGCGAGATCGTCGAAGCGCGCGAGAGGGAAGCGGCCGGACATTCCGATCCCGGCTACTGGGACCGGCGCGCCAGCAGCTTCGCACGCTCCACGCAGAGCCGCGTCGACGACTTCCTGCGCGTCCTGGAGCCATACCTCTCGCCGCGCAAAACGCTGATCGACGTCGGCGCAGGGGCTGGCCGTCACACGATGCCGCTGGCGGAACGCCTCGAGTGGGTGACCGCGGTCGAGCCGTCGGAGGGCATGCGGTCGCACATCGCGCCGCGCGACAACATCACGGTCGTAGCGAGCGACTGGGAGGACGCGGAGGTCGCGCCGGCCGACCTCGTCATCTGCAGCCATGTCCTGTACGGGATCGCGGAGCCGGAGCCGTTCATCGCGAAGATCGAGCGGTCGGCGCGCGA
>DASSLJ010000177.1:0-4084 GCA_035689585.1 Candidatus Dormiibacterota bacterium | reverse complement strand
ACAGCGAAAAGAGAAGGAGGATCACCTGATCGAGATGAAAGAGAGTCAGTTGCACGAAGGGCGAGCACGGATCAAGGTCGTCGGCTGCGGTGGCGGCGGCGGCAATGCCGTCAACCGCATGATCTCCAAGGCCCTCAAGGTTGAGTTCGTCGCAGTCAACACGGACAAGCAGGCGCTCGAGCGCTGCCAGGCCGACGTCAAAGTCCAGATCGGCAACAAGGTCACGCGCGGTCTGGGCGCCGGCGGTGACTGGACGCGCGGGCGCGACGCGGCCGACGAGTCCCGGACCGAGCTTTCGGCGGTCGTGCAGGACTCGGACATGGTGTTCATCACCGCCGGTATGGGCGGCGGCACCGGTACGGGATCGGCGGCCATCGTCGCCGAGTTGGCGAAAGAAGCGGGCGCCCTGACGATCGGTGTCGTCACGCGGCCCTTCGCATTCGAAGGCCGGATCCGCAACGACACCGCCGAGGAAGGGATCAAGGCGCTGCGCGGCCAGGTGGACGCGCTGATCGTCATCCCCAACGACCGGCTCGCTCAGGTCGCATCGTCCAAGACGACTTTGGAAGAGGCCTTCCGCATGGCCGATGACGTCCTCCGTCAGGGCGTGCAGGGCATCAGCGACCTGGTCACTCAGCCCGGCGTCATCAACCTTGACTTCGCCGACGTCAAGGCGATCATGGAGAACGCCGGCGAGGCGCTGATGGGCATCGGCCACGGCGCAGGTGACTCGCGCGCCGAGGACGCGGCCAAGCAGGCCGTGTCGAGCCCGCTGCTCGAGACGTCGATCGACGGCGCCAAGGGCATCCTCTTCAACATCACCGCCGGCAAGGACATCACTTTGCAAGAGGTCCAGAGGGCGGCGGAGATCGTGCGTTCGGCGGCCGACCCCGGCGCGAACATCATCTTCGGCGTCGTCCGCGACGACACCATGGCAGGCGAGATCAAGATCACGGTCATCGCCACCGGCTTCAGCGGCAAGACGCAGGTCGAGGCGAGGCAGGAACCGGTGCGTCGTACCATCGAGCGACCCGAGTTCGGGTTGGAAGAGCTCGGCGACATCAACATTCCGGCCTTCCTGCGCAACCGGATGTAGCCGGCACCCAAGGAGTTTTTCGTGCGCTGCCCGTACTGCGGTCACCACGACCTGAAGGTGGTCGACTCCCGCGACTCTGAGGTCGGGGAGGCGATCCGCCGGAGGCGGGAATGCCTGCAGTGTGGGCAGCGCTTCACCACCTACGAGCGAATCGAGGCCGTGCCTTTCTACGTCACCAAGAAGGATGGGCGGCGCGAGGACTTCGATCCGCAGAAGCTTTTCACCGGTCTGAAGAAGGCGACGGAGAAGCGCGACATCTCACCCGAGCGCCTGCGCGCGATAGTCGATGACATCGAGGCGGAGCTACGTCGCTCCGGCCGCGTCGAGATCCCGAGCCAGGAAATCGGCGAGATGGTGATGGAGCGCCTCCGCGATCTAGACGAAGTCGCGTACATCCGCTTCGCGTCGGTGTATCGCGAGTTCATGGACCTCCAGCAGGTCAAGCGGGAGATCGAGCAGGTTCTGAGCTCGCGCCGTTCATAGCCGCGTCCCGGCAGTCAACGTTTTGCCGGCAAACTGAGGTTTCGCAAGGCGTGCATTCGTCGTTCTGCCGGCAAAACGAGGGATGAGCGGCTAGAGGACGTGCTCCAGTGCGTCGGCCTCCGCGCGCAGACGGCCTGCGGCGTCGGTGCGTCCGAGCCGCTCGTATTCCGTCCCCGCCGACCTTCGCTCCGCAATCTCGTTGCGGATGATCTGCAGCACGTCGTCTTCGGAGAGATGACGTCGAGCAGCCTCACCCGCGCCGAGACCGACCCGTGGCACCGACGAATGTGGCGCAGGAACCGCTTCGGCATTCGCGATCGCGGCCAGCGCGGATTTGAGCGCCGCGGCTGCATCAGCGTTGCGTTCTCGGATCGCGAGCGTGAGTGCAGCTCTCAGCCGCCGCGTAGTCGGATCCATCGACGCATTTAAGCTCAGGAACACGTGAGGACGACACCCGCCGCCTTGCACATACCGGAGCTGGCCGACGAGCCTGGGTTGGTCCACGGCTTCTCGACGGTCGCGCTTGGAAGCGTTGGGCTGAAGCACGCGACAGACCGCGACGCGGTGCTGCAGTCACGGCGCGCGTTCGCTGCCACGCTCGGCGTCGAAGACCTCCCCGTGACGATGATCGGTTCGGTTCACGGCGCGGACGTGGCACGCGTGGATGAGCCTGCGTACTCGGTCGATGACGTCGATGCATTGGTCACCGACCGGCCCGGAATCGCGCTGTTCGCCACCTACGCCGACTGCTATCCCATCGTCCTCTGGGATCCCGAAAAACACGTCGCCGGTCTCGTTCACGCCGGGTGGCGCGGGACGCAGGCGGGCGTGGCGCGCGCCGCGGTCACATTCATGCGGAACGAGTTCGGCTGCCGGCACATCCGCGCCGGCATCGGACCGGGAATCTGCGCGCGGTGCTACGAGGTCGGCGAAGACGTCGCCGGACAATTCGATGCACGGTTCGTCAATCCGGGGAAGGGCGGCAAGTGGCTGCTCGACCTCGCGGCCGCCAACGCGGCGCAACTCGACGATGCGGGCGCGAAGGCGGTGTACGACATCGGCATGTGCACCAAGGAGACCTACCTGTTCCCGTCGCACCGCCGGCATCCCGACGGCACGCGATTCGGCGCGATCGTCGCTCTTCGGTGAGCATCGCCGGCAACCTCGAGACGATCCGGTCAAACATCGCGCGCGCCGGCCGCAATCCCGACGAGATCACGATCGTCGCGGTCACCAAGGGTTTCGGCGCCGATGTGTGCCGGCAGGCGATCGATGCAGGTCTGACCATCCTGGGCGAGAACCGCGTCCAGGAGGCGCTGGACAAGATGCGGGTCGTTGAGGGTGCGCAGTGGCACCTGATCGGCCACCTCCAGACCAACAAAGCCAAAGCCGCTGCGGGCCATTTCGCCGTGATCCAGTCGGTCGACTCGCGGCATCTCGTCGACGCGCTCACGAAACTGAATCCGGCGCAGCATGTGCTGATCGAGGTCAACGTCGCCCGCGAGGCGCAGAAGACAGGCGCCGATCCCGACGAGGCGCTCACGCTGATCGAGCACGCGGCGCACGCGCTCGACCTGCGCGGGCTCATGGCGATGGGACCGACGCACGGAGATCCGACACCCGCGTTCTCGGAGCTGCGCAAGCTGCGCGACATGGCTCAGGAACGGCTTGGAAAATCGCTGCCTATCCTTTCCATGGGCATGAGCGGCGATTACGAGCTGGCGGTCAAATCCGGAAGCACGATGCTGCGTTTGGGCACGGCGCTGTTCGGCCCGCGGCCGCAATGATCCTGGTCATCGGACTGTTGATCTGGATCATCCGCATCTTCGTGCTGCTCGTGTTCATCCGCGTGCTGCTCGGGTGGATCAGTCCCTATCCACGGAACTCGTTCATGCGCTTCTTCTGGCTGGTCACGGAGCCGGTGCTCGCGCCGATCCGCCGAGCCATGCCCTACGTCGGGGGCCTGGATCTCTCACCGCTGGTGGTGTGGCTCGCGGCCATCATCCTGACCGCGGTGCTCCAGAGCTTCACCGCGTAGAATCAAACTTCCTTCGGCGTTGACGGAGACAGTTAGGCCTGCCTGAGCGGTCCACAGAGAGTCGAGCCTCGAGCTGAAAGCGCGACGGCCGATGGCAGGTCGAGATCACTCCCGAGCCGGGTGCCTATGAGGTGTCCGAGGTGGTTGCCTCGGGAATCTGGGTGGTACCGCGGGCCTTTCGAAGGCTCGTCCCAGGGATCACGGATATCTCTGTGGAGTTAAACGAGTTGTTCGAAAAAGTCGATCAGAGGGTCAACTTCCCGGAGCTCGAGGTCGAGCTGATGAAGCGCTGGAAGAAGGAGAACACCTTCCAGAAGTCGCTCGACCTGCGCGAGGGAAAGGACCGATTCGTCTTCTACGAAGGTCCGCCCACGGCCAACGGCAAGCCCGCAACGCACCACATCCTGGCGCGCGCCTTCAAAGACCTCTTCGGCCGCTACAAGACGATGAAGGGCTTCTACGTCGAG
>DASSLJ010000176.1:0-4725 GCA_035689585.1 Candidatus Dormiibacterota bacterium | reverse complement strand
GCGCGACAACATCACGGTCGTAGCGAGCGACTGGGAGGACGCGGAGGTCGCGCCGGCCGACCTCGTCATCTGCAGCCATGTCCTGTACGGGATCGCGGAGCCGGAGCCGTTCATCGCGAAGATCGAGCGGTCGGCGCGCGAGCGTGTCTTCATCATGCTTCGTGAGACCGACATGCCTCATGCCGCGACCGAGGTGCGGCGGCGTGTCCGCGGTGATGAACGCGCGCGACTTCCCCGTTTCAGCGACCTGTTCATGCTCTTGATCCAGATGGGCATCGCACCCGACGTCGTCTTCATCAGCTATCCGATCAAGACGCATTACGCGGACATGGACGAGGCGATGGCCGACGTGCGCGCGATTTTCGGCGAAGGTTGGGACGAAGTCGCTGCGCGCGATGCGCTTGCCGAGGTGCTTCAACCGGACGACGGCGGACTGGTCTATGACGGCGGAATCGCGCTGTCGGGAGTCGCGCATTGGCAGCCACGGAAGAGCTGACCATCAGGCCGGTCCGACCTGCGGATCGAGAACGTGTACTCGAGATCACGCGTTCGGTGTGGGGCGGACGCGACTATGTCCCGCGCGTCTTCGACCGCTGGGTCGCGGACGCGGGCTCGGCATTCGAGGCTGCGGAGATCGACGGCGTCGTCGTCGGCGTGCAGCGACTGCGCCCTTACGCGCCGGGGCTGATCTGGTACGAGGGACTGCGCGTCGCCGAAGATCGGCGCCGGCAGGGCATTGCGCGAGCGATGCTCGAGGCAGCGATTGCGGAAGCTCGCGAACAGAATTTTCGTGAGCTCCGCCTTGGCACGCGCGATGAGCCCGCGATTCGGCTTTTCGAGTCCGCGGGTTTCAAGCGACTCGTCGAGGTCAAGTGGTGGCGCGGACCACGCGTCGAGGGTGGAGAGCCCGCGCGCATACCGGACGAAGCGCAGGCGAGAAAGCTGTGGTCCTTCGTGTCCGAAAGTCGCGGCTTCGAGCTTTACGGACGGGTTAACCCCGACCTCAACGGCTCGCGCGACGTCGACGAAGACGAGATGGCACGGCTCGCCCGTGAAGGTCACGTTCGCCTTGGCCCCAGTGGACGAGCGGTCGCGCTGCTGCGCGAGCCGTGGGCGCAGAACATCTCGGTGTCGCTGCTGGCCGGCTCAGGCGGTGCGATGCGCGAGCTGCTGATGGCGCTGCGCTTCGAGGCGGACGCCGACGGCCTGACGCACGTGACGGTCAACCTCCCGCCTGGCCACCCGGCCGAAGAAGATCTTCGTGCAAGCGGATACGATTTCGCCGATGCCGAAGCCAGCGCCTACATCTACGCCCTCCGTCTGTAATTGACCAAGCGTTACGTGATCCTCGGCAACGGTATTGCCGGGCAAACGTGTGCCGAAGACCTGCGGAAGGCCGACGCCGACGCGTCGATCACGATCATCGCGGCCGAGCGGCATCCGCTCTACAACCGGGTCGCGCTTCCGCGGTACCTCCGCGGCCAGGTGCGCCGCGAGAAGGTCTTCATGCGCACGGTCGAGGACTACGCCAGGCAGAACCTCGACATCCATTTCGAGACCTGGGCCACCGAGGTGAACTTCACCGACAAGGTGGTCACGACAAACCGCGGCGACTCTTTTCCATACGACGCCATCCTGATCGCGACCGGCGGCCGGCCGAAGCCGCCGCCCTGGCCTGGCTCGAGCGACGTCACCGCATGCCTGGGATTCCAGACCCTCGACGACACGGACGCCATCATCGAGAAGGCCGATCAGTCGGAACGCGTGCTGATCATGGGCGGAAGCTTCATCGGATACGAGCTTGCCGAAGGCGTGAGCTTTCGCAAGAAGGCGAACGTCACGTGGATCATGCGCGGCCCCTGGTTCCTTCGTTATGTGCTTGACGAGGAAGGCGGACAGCTCTGCCGGCAGCTCGGAGAGGCGCAGGGGGTGCAGTTCCTCACGACCGACGAGGTCCAGAAGTTCAGCCGCACCAATGGCCGCTTCACCGCCGAGACCGTCAACGGCCACAAGGTCGAGTTCGACCTCCTCACGTACGGCGTCGGGCTCGACTACTACACCGAACCGGTGCGTCACGCGGTCGAGCTGAAAAACGGAATCGTCACGGACTCCAAGCTGCGCACCTCGGCGCCCGACGCGTACGCCGCGGGCGATATCGCCGTCTTCTACGACCTCATGGTCGAGCGCCACAACCAGATGGGAACGTGGGACAACGCCGAGGCACACGGCAAGGTCGCGGCGCGAAACATGGCGGGCGCGGATGACGACTTCTTCGATGTGCCGACCTACACCACGACGATGTTCGGCTCGACGCTCGCGGTGATGGGCGTGACGCCCGACGTGCAACCGGGGCTTGAGTCGGTGCGCACGTTCAGCTTCGAGGAGAAGTTCTACCGCAAGCTCTTCTTCAAGGACGACCGGCTGGTCGGCGCGATCATGATCGGGCCGCCGAAAGGCCGGAAGAAGCTCATCGAGATCATGCGCTCGCGCCAGAAGATCGAGCGACCGAAGCAGGAGCTGCTCGATCCCGCCAACTTGAAGGACTGAGCGCGTAGCATTTACCCATAACAAATGGACTTCGCTCATAGCGAAAGCGCTGCTGCGATCCGCCAGGCGCTCGGATCGGTTCTCCGCGGGCGCCGCGAAGCGACTCGCCGCACCTTGAGCGAGATCGCCGCCGAAGCCGGCCTCTCTCCGGCGCACCTCTCCGAGGTCGAGCGCGGTCGCAAGGAGATGTCGACGGAACGCCTCGTCGCCGTCGCGCACACTCTGGGCGTGCGGCCCGCGCAGATCTATGCCGACCTCGCCCGACTGCTCGGCGCCGAACCCGATCAGCGCACATGGCCCGAGGACCCGCCCGTCAAGCTACGGCTGGCGACCGCGTCGCTGCCGCTGGAGGCGCTGCGCAGCGTCGCTGATTTCAGCGCCTATCTCGCGATGGCCAACCCGCCGCCGAAACCCAAAGATCCCATCGGCTTCAACCGCACGAGGAGGTAATCGAGTGAACCTGATCCCAACCGTGATCACCAACGACGGCAGGGGCGAGCGCGCCTACGACATCTATTCGCGGCTGCTCCGCGACGGCGTCATCTTCGTGCGCGGCGTGATCGACGACGACATGGCGAGCACCGTGACCGCGCAGCTGCTCTTCCTCGAGAACGAGGCGCCCGAGCAGGACATCCAGATCTACATCAACAGCCCCGGCGGTTCGTTGACGGCCGCCCTCTCCATCTACGACGCGATGCAGTACGTCGGCCCCAAGGTTGCGACGCTTTGCACCGGGCTTGCGGCCAGCGGCGCATCGCTGCTGCTCGCAGGCGGTGATCCGGGCATGCGCATGGCTTTGCCGCACTCACAGATCCTCATCCACCAACCGTTCACGCAGGGAATCCAGGGCCAGGCCACCGACATCCAGATCCACGCACAGGAAATCCTGCGCCAGCGCGAGCAGCTCGCTCGGATCTACGCCAAGCACTGCAAGCGCCAGATCGAAGACGTGGAACGCGCGATGGAGCGCGATTTCTTCATGACGCCCGAACAGGCGAAGGAGTGGGGTTTGATCGACCTCATCGTCGAGAAGAACCCGCACGTGGCGAAAACTCCCGCTGCCACGAAGTGAGGGTCATCGTCCTCGGCGGCACGCGGTTCATCGGCCGCGCAGCCGTCGAGGAGCTCGTGGCCGCGGGCCACGAGCTCCTGGTCGTCCATCGGGGCCAGCTCGAGCCGAGCGACATGCCGGCGGTGAAGCACGTTCACTGCGAGCGCGCCGATCTGCAGTCACATCGTGAGGAGCTGACAGCGTTCGACGCCGGCGCCGTGATCGACTGTCTCGCCCTGACGCGGTCTGACGCCGAGGGTGCGCTGGCAGCGATCCCCGGGGTCAAGCGGTGGATTGTCATTTCCAGCGCGGACGTCTATCGCGGTTTCGGCGCGGTCCTGGTCGACCGCGAGACGGACCCGGTCCCCATCACCGAGGAGTCGCCGGCCCGAAGCGAACGCTATCCATATCGCGGACGGCTGGCCGGGCGAGACGATTACGACAAGCTCGACGTCGAAGACGTCTATCTGCCTCGCGGCGCTCTGGTCATGCGCCTGCCCATGGTCTATGGGGAGCACGACTATCAGCGCCGCGAGGAGTTCATCCTCCGTCGCGTGCGTGCCGGCAGGAAGCAGATACCTTTCGGTGCGGGCTCGTGGCTGACATGCCGCGGCTACGTCCGCGACATCGCACGCGCGATACGCCTGGCGCTGGACAAGCCGGAGGTGGCCGGTGTGCTGAACATCTGCGAAGACAGGACCTACACCGTGAGGTTGTGGGCGCGCATGATCCTCGACGCTGCCGGCTCGGATGCCGAGCTCGTGCGCGTGCCCGACGACACACTGCCGGACGACCTGCAGGAGACTCGCACGATCCTGCAGCACGTGCTCATGAGCGCGAACAAAGCACGAACGGTGCTCGGATGGACGACCACGGATCCGTGGGAGGCGCTGCAGACATCGGTGAGGTGGCACCTGGAGCACCCGCCGGCCAACCCGGTCGACGATTTCGCCGACGACGATAAGGCTCTGGCAGCGGTCTAATCTTCTCCGCACAGTGGGACGGCGATACCGCCCGTTTGATCCTTTCGAGCGCGGCGGTCCGTTCGAAGCCGGCCGAGAGATCCGCATGCCGCAGATCCCTCGACGTTTCTGGGGTGGCGTGGCGCTCTTCGGGCTTGCGGTCCT
>DASSLJ010000175.1:0-7991 GCA_035689585.1 Candidatus Dormiibacterota bacterium | reverse complement strand
CGACCACGTCCGCAAGCGCCGCCATCGTGTAGTTGCGCGCGGGGAAGTTGTGCCGCCGCGGAGCGGTGCCGTCGGGAAACTGGCTGACCAGCGCCCCTCCGCCGTCAACGATCGCCTGCGCCAGCCGGCTGTGCGCCGCGGGATAGATCACGTCCACGCCCGTGCCCATGACCGCGACCGTGATTCCGCCCGCGTTGAGCGCCCCACGGTGGGCGGCGGCATCGATGCCCAGCGCCAGGCCACTGATCACGACGACGCCCGCACGTGCCAGCTCCAGCGCGAGCTCCTCCGCGACCGCCTCGCCGTATGGGGTCGGACGGCGCGAGCCGACGACAGCCACGCGAGGGCCATCGGGTGGCGGCCAGCGGCCCCGGACCCGCAGCTCAGGCGGCGACATCGTGAAGTCGGAACCCCAGCGCTTCAAGGACGTGGTGCTCTTCGATCGCCTCGGATCCGTCGAGGTCGGCGGCGGTGCGCGCGACGCGCCATGCGCGGTGGAAGCCTCTGGCGGTGATTCCGCGTTGCGTCCCCCAGCGCTCGAGGGTGCGTCGCGAAACCGGCGTCAGCGTGGCGAGCTGACGAAGACGCGCCGGTTTGAGTTGGGCATTGAGGCATGACTGCCGGTCAAGCTGTCTTTGCCGCGCATCGACAACGCGGGTGCGCACCGTGTCGGACGATTCGCCGCGGGGCTCACTGGCCAGGCTCTCGAGCGGCACGCGGCGGACAGTGACCTGAAGGTCGATCCGATCGAGCAGCGGGCCCGACAGCCGTCGACGGTACATGTCGATCGCACCCGGCGTGCACCGGCACCCTCGGAGGTTGTCTCCGGCCCAGCCGCACGGGCATGGGTTGGTCGCCGCTATGAGGCTGAACCGCGCGGGATAGGCCACGAATCCGCCGGAGCGCGTGATGCCGACTCGACCGGATTCAAGCGGCTGGCGCAGCGCCTGCAGCACGGGTGTCTGAAACTCCGCGAGCTCGTCCAGAAACAGAACGCCGTGATTCGCCCTCGAGATTTCGCCGGGCATCGCGAGTCCGGATCCGCCGCCGATCAATCCAGCCATCGACACGCTGTGATGCGGAGCCCGAAACGGTCGCGCCCAATCGAGCGGACCGTCGCGCGGGAGGTCGCCGAGCAGACTGCGGATCTGCGCGACCTCGAGGGCCTCGCGCAACTCCAGCGGCGGAAGAATTCCCGGCAGGCAGCGGGCCAGCATCGTCTTTCCTGCCCCGGGCGGACCGCTGAGCAGGAGATGGTGGCCTCCGGCGGCGGCGAGCTCGAGGGCACGCTTCGCCTCTTCCTGGCCGTGGATCTCGGCGAGGTCGTGCTCGATCGCGGCGGTGGCGGCCTCGCTTACGTGCGAGCCTTCGGCAGCGATTGGCTCCACGCCAGTCAAGTGGTTGACGACGGCGGCGAGCGAAGCACAGCCGATCACCTCGAGACCTCCGACCAGTGTCGCCTCCGGTGCATCGGCGGCGGGGACGAAGACGCGCTCATATCCCATCTCTTTGAGCCCACGCGCAGCGACCAGCACTCCGTCCACATGCCTCACCGAGCCGTCGAGGGCGAGCTCGCCCAGGAACGCGGATCGAGCCGGCGGTGGCTTGCCTGCGCGCGCGAGCGCGATTGCGATGGCGATGGGCAGATCGAGCCCGGTGCCTTCTTTGCGCAGCTCCGCAGGCGCGAGGTTCACGGTGAGGCGTGAGTTCGGAAATTCGAGCTGGCTGTTGCGGATCGCCGCCCGCACGCGATCGCGTGCTTCCTTCACCGTCGTCGTCGCAAGGCCCACGAGCACGAACGCCACCGACCCGCGCCCGATGTCCGCCTCGACGTGGACCGGTCGCACATCGAGGCCCGCGAGAACACACGAATCGACGCTTGCGAGCACGGGCTCGAGGCTATTGGGTCAGAGGCGAGATGTCAGCCCAGGTTGTTAAGGCTCGAGGAACGTCGCGACCTCATCATGGAACGCCTGCGGCTGCTCCACGAACAGCTGATGTCCGGCATCACCGACCATCACCAGTCGCGAGCCTTTGACCCCGCTGCAGATCTCCTCCGCGCAGATCGGGCCGCAGATGAAGTCCTCGTCGCCGGTGATGACGAGCGTCTGTGCCGTGATCGAGGGCAGCTGGTCGCGGAGGTCGAACGTGTTGAAGATCTCCTGGTTGAAGAGCTTCAATGCGTCGGCGTTGATCATCTCGGACTTCAAGGTGTCGAGATAGCCGGCTTCGGCGGCCCCGAAATGCGCGAAATACAGAGGCAGCTCGCGAAAGACGAGCGCGCTGAGCTCCTCGTCACCGGAGAACTTCCCTGCTTGCTCCTTTTCGAGCGCCGCAATCGCATCCGCCGCCCACGGCTGCGCCGACCTCTTCTCCATTCCGTGATGCATGGCTTTTTCCTGCTCGGGCCCAAACCGGGCAAGAGTCGACGCGAGAACCAGCCGCCGGACGCGCGCGGGGTAAGCGGCCGCGTACGCCATCGCGATCACGCCGCCGTGCGAGTGGCCGAGCAGCAGCATCCGCTCGAGCCCGAGGTGGCGGCGCAGGTCCTCGAGGTCGGACACGTAGTCCTTGATCTGATACGCGCGCGGATCGTGCGGACGCTCCGAGCCGCCGGTGCCGCGAGGGTTGAGCATGATCAGCGTGAACTGCTCCCAAAGGGCGGCGAGGTCGCCGAAATAAGTCGCCGAGAATCCCGGGCCGCCCGGATGGCAGACGAGCACCGGCCCATGCCCGAGCTTGCGAAACGTCAGCTTGCGCCCGTCTCGGTTGGTGAAGCTCAAGTCAGCCGCGGTTCAGGGCGCCAGACGCCGCCATCCTCTAGATAGCCCGCGGGCTGGTCGGGCTCGTGCGACAGCACGAGCAACCATCGATGCTTCTCCGCCTCCTCGAAGAGCTGCGACTTCTGCTGGAACACTCGCAAAGGCTCGATGTCGGCCGACATGTTCCACGACACCCGCAGGTGCGGCGTCTGGCACACGAGGTCGCCCGTCACTGCGCAGGCCAGTTCTCCGGACCGCAGAATCACCACCTGGCTGCCAGGGGTGTGGCCGCCCACGTGTCGGATCTGCACGCCGGGCAGGACCTCCGCGTCGCCGTCCAGAAACTCCACGGCGCTATTGCCGTCGGCCAGCGGGGTGAAGTCGTCGACGATATAACTCGGGCGGCTGCGTATGTCGGGCTGGAGGGCGAAGTCCCATTCGCTCCGCTGAATGAAGTGCTTGGCCTTCGGAAACGTCAGCTGCAGCCCGCCCTGCTCGTCGCGTCGGGTGAGACCGCCCGCGTGGTCCCAATGCAGATGGGTCGTGACGACCGCATCGACCTCGTCAGGCTGGATGCCCAGCCGCTTCAGCGCGTGGAGCATGCCTTCCGGTTCGCGCAACGCGACCTGCAATGCGCGCTTCTCGCTCAGCTTGTTGCCGATGCCCGTCTCGCAGACGATGACGCGACCGTTGAGGCGCGCGACGACGCACACGCACGCGCAGTCGATCATGTTCTTCCCGTCGGCCGGCTTCTGCCTCTCCCACAGGACCTTCGGCACGACGCCGAACATGAGGCCACCGTCCGCTTTCCAGTGATCGGTGACGAGAAGGTGTAACTCGAGGTCGCCCAGCCGCACTGCTTATATGCTCCCCGAAATGGCTGCGCCGGCGATCAGGACCTCCGGTCTGACCAAGGACTACGGCGGCGGACAGGGACTTTTCGACCTCGAGCTGCAGGTGTCCGCAGGCGAATCCTTCGCTCTCGTCGGGCCCGAAGGCGCCGGAAAGACGACTGCCGTTCGGCTGCTGATGGGCGTGATCCGTCCGACGCGTGGGTCGGCTTACATCTTCGGACTCGACTGCGCGCGCGAAGCGGTCGAGGTCAAGCGCCGCGTCGGCTACGCGCCCGCGGCGACGCCGGATTTCAGCGGCATGCGTGGCGGCGAGGTCGTCGCTTACCTGGCCGGACTGCGCGGAGGCGTGCACAGGAGCCGAGTGCGCGAGCTGGCCGAACGACTCGACGTTGATCTCGGGCGCGCGCATGAGGCGTACAGCGGAAGCGATCGGCGGAAGCTCGCGATTCTCCTCGCGCTCATGCACGAGCCCGATCTGTTGATCCTCGACGAGCCGGCGAAGGACCTCGATGCTGACGCGACGGAGGAGCTGCATGCGCTCCTCGACCAGGCGCGCTCGGAGGGAGCCGCGATCTTTCTTGCGTCGCGTATGGGATCCGAAATCGAAGCACGCTGCGATCGCGTTGGAACTCTGCGCAGGGGAAAGCTGTCGAGGCAGCTCGAGGAGCAGAGCCGCAAAGCGCTGCCGCCATGAAAGCGACGCTGCGCGCGCTGCGCGATGGACGATGGACCACCGTCGCTTTTGCCGTCGCAGGCTTTGCGATCACGTATCTGCAATCGCTCGCGTTCTTTCAACTGGCAGGCCACACCTTCGCTGATCGCGCTGCGTTCGGCTACTCACTGCTGCTCGAAGCCACTGCGAATGCAGCCCTTCTCCCTCCTCCGGTGCATCCCGAGACGATCGCCGGATATCTCGAGCTGCGCGCATTCGAACCGCTCGCGATTCTTTTCGCTTCGTGGGCGCTGGTCTCGGCGAGGGCACGTTCGTTGGTCCCGATCGTTCCACGAGCTGCGGCATTCGCTGTCTCGACGATCCTCACCGCCGCTGCCGCATGCGTCGGCGTGCTTGCGGGCGCCGCGTCCGGTGGCGAGAGCGTATCTGGACTCGGCCTCGTTGGGGCTGGATTGCTGCTGGTCGCGCTCGCGCTCGCCTGTTACGCGATCTCTCTCTGCGCCGGGCGGTGGGCGGCCCCGGTCCTGCTCACGCTCTTCTTTTTCAACAGCCTGAGCCGGATCTTTCCCGAGCTCGACGTGGCGAGGTGGCTTTCGCCGTTTCGTTACTACGAGCTGTCCACGCCTCTTCCACGCGGTGGAGACTTCGATATCGCTGGCTTTGCTGTGCTGCTCGCGATCGCCGCAGCCGGCATCGCCGTCGCGCACGTCGTCGCCACGCGCCGCGTTGCGGGTCCTATCGTGCTGCCACGCGCGACGCACGAACCATCGCGCGTGTCGTTGCTCGCGATTCCGATCGCTCGCGAGCTGTACCCGCGACGCATCGCGCTCGCGGCGTGGTGCGTGGCGTTTCTAGTTCTCGGAATCGTCCTCGTCGCGGCCACCAGGGCCACGATGAAAGATCTGCTCGCGCTTCCGCCCGGCCTTCCGGGCCTGCCCCAATACATCTTCACGTTTGTCGCCCAAGTGCTCGGCCAGACGTGGTTCGACGTCACATTGCTGCTGCTCGTCGCGCTCACGTTTGCGTTCGTCACGAGATGGGCGGACGACGACGTCAGTGGCCGAGTCGAGGCTGTGCTGAGCACCCCGTACTCGCGCTCAACATTGGTTGTCGAACGGCTTGCGGCAATCGCCGTCACCGCGGCGGTGCTGGCCGCGGTCGGATGTCTCGCCGTGGCCGCCACGTCGGAGGCCTCGAGCCTCGCGATCGATTCGACTCGTCTCGTCGCCGCATGCCTCGTCCTGACTGCGTTCGGTGTCGTCTTTGCAGCGGTGGGCGTGTTGTTCGCCTCCTGGGCGCCGCGGGCGGCGCCGGCGTTGTTCGGCGCGGTCGCACTGGCCGCCTACCTTGACGACCAGATCGGCGGTGCGCTCCGTCTCCCGGGATGGGCGCAGAACATCTCGCCCTTCCGACTCGTCGGCACACCCCTCGCGAGCGGCGTCGACGGCCGCAGCCTCGGAGTTCTCGTGGCAATCGCCGTGGCGGCGATCGGAAGCTCGATACTTCTCATTCAGCGGCGGGACGTCGGCCGCTGACGCGTTGCATCTTTAGGGCGAAACGCCAACCTACGAAAAGTAGCCAAGCACCAAGCTAGGAGGTAAACTGCGTCGCCATGCCGCGATCGATGTGGAAAGGCGTCGTCTCATTCGGGATGGTCTCCATCCCCATCCGTCTCTACAACGCGACCGAGTCGACCGCCCGTGTCTCATTCCGCCAGCTGTGCCCCGAGCATCACTCGCCCATCTCTTACAAGCGCTGGTGCGCGGAGGGCGACCACGAGGTGCAGTACAGCGAGATCCTCCGCGGCTATGAGGTCGGCAAGGACCGTTACGTCATCATCGACGACAAGGACCTGGACAACCTTCCGCTGCCGACCGCGCACGCGATCGACATCTCGGAGTTCGTGCCGGTCGACGAGATCGAGCCCGGTCTCTACTTCGACAACGCCTACTACATCGAGCCCGAAGAGCTCGGAAAGAAGCCCTATCAGCTCCTCCGGCGCGCGCTTGAAGCCACCGGCAAGATGGCGATTGCCAAGATCGCGCTGCGCGACAAAGAGCACCTCGCCGCCCTGCATCCGAACGGCAAGGGCCTGATGATGAACACGCTTCACTGGCCCGACGAGATCCGCTCGACCGAGGGATTGAAGGGTCTCGAGGGCGACGTCAAGATCAACCCCAAGGAGCTCGAGATGGCCAAGGCGCTCATCGAGAGCCTCGCCGACAGCTTCGACCCCGCGCGGTACAAGGATGAGTACCGCGAGGCGGTTATGAAGGTCGTGCAGGCCAAGATGGAGGGCGAGGTCATCGAGGCGCCTGAGGCGCCGCAGCCGGCCAAGGTCATGGACCTGATGGAAGCTCTGCGCCAGTCGGTCGAGCAGGCGAAAAAGCAGCGCGCGTCGCGCGAGAAGCCGGCGGCCGAGACCAGGAGACGCCGAAAAGCCTCGTAAGGGTCGTCGTCTAATCTGACTGGTCGTGGATGCGGGTCCCGACCAGCTCCAGATGGAGTTGGGCACCTTCCCCGACGAAGTGCGGCCGATGCAGGCCGCTTCGGCCGAGGCGCCGTTCAGCTCGCCCGAATACCTCTTCGAGGTCAAGTGGGACGGCCTGCGCTGCATCATGTTTCGCGACCCTGACGGCATGGTCCGCCTCCAAGACCGTGGCCTGACCGACATCACCGCGGACGTGCCCGAGGTCGTGGCGGCCGCCAAGCGGGTGCCGCCGGGCAGCGTCATCGACGGCGAGCTGGTCGCGACCGACGGTGAAGGCCGACCCGACTATCACCGGCTCCGCCAACGCCTCGCCGGCGGCGCAAGCCTTCGCGACGAAATCCCGGCCGCGTACCTCGCGTTCGACGCCCTCTACCTCGAAGGCCGCCCGCTCTTGCGTCAGCCGGTGGTGCGCCGCCGCGCCCGCCTGGCGAAGGCCGTCGAAGCCGGCGGGCACATCTTCGTGCCCGACCACATCGACCAGGACGGCGTCGAGCTCTTCGAGGCATGCCTCGAGCGTGGGCTCGAGGGAGTCGTCGCCAAGCACATGCAGAGTCCCTACGTGCCGGGCCAGCGAAGCCCCTTCTGGCTGAAGGTCAAAGCCGTCAAGTCCGACGACTTCATCGTCATCGGTTGGACCGGCGCGACGCCATTCGACGCACTGGTGGTCGGCTATCACGAGGATGGGCGGCTTCTGCCTTGCGGGACAGTGGGCGGCGGTTTCGACGACGACGCCATGGACCTGCTCCGCCGCCGCCTCGTCGAGCTCGCGGCTTCGGAATCTCCGCTCGATCCTCCGCCGATCATGCTGCGACCCGTGCAGTGGGTGAAGCCGGAGCTCGTCGTGTCGATCCGCTATTCGGAATGGTCGCCCGATGGAACGCTTCGTTTTCCGATCTTCAACGGGCTCCGGCCCGAGGTGCACCCGTCGGAGGCTGTCCGGCACCGCCCCCGCGTCGTCATCACCGGGCACGTGCGGCCGGGATCGGCCGCCTACGGCCTGACGCGTTTTCCGTTTTGAGCTTCGATGTCGTCACCGGAGCCTTCAGCTTCACCGGGCGCTTCATCGCCCGGCGGCTGATCGCGCAGGAACGCAGCGTCAAGACTCTGACCAACCATCCCTCGCGCTCAGGGGCCGAGGACATCAAGGCAGAGGTTGCGCCGCTGCAGTTCGCGGATCGGGACGCGCTGGTCGAGAGCCTGCGTGGCGCCGA
>DASSLJ010000174.1:0-10266 GCA_035689585.1 Candidatus Dormiibacterota bacterium | reverse complement strand
GTCCAACCGGAGAGGCGGACCCCTGAGACTTCGCTGACGGCGAAGCGACCTCCAAGTTCGACGAGGCGGCCCAGATCGTGATAGCGGAACTCGAGTGATGCGCCGCCCGCGACCTCGGCCGCGATGTTGGCCGCGACGGTTTCGGCTTCCTGGACCGCCGCCTGAGCCGTCGGCGAGACCGGGCGGCCGTCGGACGTCGCGGCCGCGACATCTCCGAGGGCGTAGACGCCGCGAAGTCCACTCACTCGCAGTTGGTGGTCGACGAGCACGCGTCCATGTGAGTCCAGCGGCACGCCGCTCAGCTTGCGGGCGACGCGATTCGCCTCGACGCCGGCGGTCCAGATCACCGTCGCTCCGGAGATGCGCACTCCGTCAGACAGCTGCACGCCGCCCGCGTCGACGGTTTGGACGCGCGCATGGAGGCGAAGCTCGATCCGGTCTTTGCGCAAACGCTGGGCTGCGACATCGCGCAGGCCCTGTTCCATGTGGGGCAGGACATCGTTCTGCGCCTGGACGACCACGATGCGGACCTCGTCCTCGGCGACGCCCGGATATTCGCCGAGCAGGATGTCGACGAGATCGGCGAGTGATGCCGCCACCTCGACTCCGGTCGAGCCACCGCCGACCACGACAAAGCGCAGGTTGTGGGGCCGTCCGGCCGCCGCAGCCTCGAATTCCTTGATCACACGCGCGCGGATGGCGACCGCGTCCGCCAGTGACTCGAGTGTCACGGCGTACGCGTCGGCGCCCTGCGTGCCGAAGAATGCGGTCTGCCATCCAAGCGCGATGACGAGCTTGTCGTAGGTCATGTCGCCGGCCATCGTGTGCACGACGCGGCGAGTGCAGTCCGCGCCAAGCACCTCGGCATGGATGTATTCGACGCCGGCGCGCGACAGTTCCTCTCGCAGCGGCCTGACGACATGAGGCGCCTGGATGCTGCCCGGCATGACCTCGGGCACCATCGGCCAGAACGTCATCGACTCGGAGCGATCGACGAGGCGAATGGCGGCCTGTTCGCAACGCGCCAGACGCTTAGCCAGCGAGCGCGCGACGTTCAGGCCGCCGAACCCGCCGCCGAGGATGAGTATTCGCGTCGGCGCCGAGTCGTACGGCGCAAGAGGCAGCGCCGGCTCGCGGTTGCGGGTCCGGATCACCGCGAGGGCGGCCGCGAGCGATGCGGCTCCAATGGCGATGCCCGTCTTCGCAACGCGATTCATGCCGCCACCAGATGATCGGCGAGCCTTGATGCAAGCGCCATGATCGTCAGCGCGGGGTTGGCACTCCCCTGCGTCGGGGTCACGCTCCCGTCGCAAATGAAGAGGTTGGGGACCGCGAACGTCCTCAGGTTGCGGTCGACGACTCCGCGCGTCTCGTCGTCCGCCATGCGGGCGCCGCCCATCAGGTGTGCGTAGCGGTTGATCGTCACTGTCTCCTGTGCTCCTGCCGCGTCGAGGATGTCGACCATGACGGAGGTCGCCTGCTTCATCAATCGCTGGTCGTTGTCGCATTGCGAATAGCTGAAATGCGCGACCGGCAGGCCGTTGCCGTCCTTTTCGTCGGCGAGGCTAACGCGGTTGTTCGGCTGCGGCAGGAACTCGCACAGCGCGCCCAGGCTTGCCCAGTGCACGTAGTCGCGCATGTACTCGCGCAGCGGCTCTCCCCAGTGGCCCTGGGCGACGATGTGCTCCGACCACGTGATCGGGAGCGGTGAAACCGTCTGAATCGAAAAGCCGCGCTTGTAGTCCTTGCTCGGATCAGTCTCATAGAACGCCTCGGAAGAAACTTCGGGTGGAGGCGCCTTGTACATGCGGACCTCTTCCTCAAATCGTCCTGCCGTCTGCGCCGCGCCCTGAACCATCAAATATCGTCCGACCAGGTCGTGGTCGTTGCACAGGCCCTGCGGAAACCGTCGCGACGCGGAATTGAGCAGCAGTCGCGGCGTCTCGATCGAGTAACAGGCGAGGACGACGAGCGAAGCCTTCTGCCGTCGTTCGGCGCCATCCCGTATGTATGCGACTCCAGACGCTCGACCGCGGGCGTCGAGTTCGACCCGCGTAACCATCGACCGGTCGCGGATCTCGACCCCGTGCTTCAGCGCGTCCGGAACGTGCGTGATCAATGTAGAGGCCTTGGCGTTGACCTTGCACCCCTGCAGGCAGAAGCCGCGGTAGATGCAGTGCGGCCGGTTGCCCATCACGCCGTTCGTGATCGCGACCGGGCCGACGAGAGCCTTGATGCCCAGCCTGCTGCAGCCACGCAGGAACAGGTCGCCCGAGCCGCTCACCGGGTGGGGACCGTGGGGGTATCTGTGAGGGTGACCCCATGGCCACGGCTGTCCCGCGACCGGCAGCTCCTCTTCGATCTGCTCGTAGTACGGCAGCAGCTCTTCGTAGCCGATCGGCCAATCGGCGCCGACGCCATCGAGCTCATAGGTGTGGAAGTCGGACGGATGAAATCGAGGCGCGTAGCCGGCGTAGTGGACGGTCGATCCGCCGACGCCGCGGCCCGAGTTGTTCGAACCGAGCGGCACGGGATCCGTCCCGCCAATGACGCGCGGATCGGTCCAGTACAGGTGGTGCGAGGCGGCTTCGTCCGAGACCCAATCTTCATCCGGGTCCCAGAACGGCCCGGCCTCGAGCACGACCACTTTCCATCCTCGCCTCGCCAGGCGCTGGGCAAGCACGCCTCCCCCGGCGCCACACCCGACGATGAGCGCATCGACTGCTTCGTCGTCGGCGAACTGTCGCATCGCTCGCCTCAGTGGCCAGGGAGTTCGGACCTGCGTTATCGGATCCGGAAGCAACCACGCCGACTCATTGCGAGCGCGGACGTCGTCGACGCTCAACCGGCGCGCCTTCGTTGTCGCTCCGGATCGACCGGGCGCTCCGCCCGCTCGACCACCGGGATCGGGTCACGCGCCCCGGCTTCTTCTACCTCCCAAGGCTCGCGGCGGTCGAGGCCCAGATTCTTGTAGCCGCGCGGATACGCAGGTCCGCCAAAGCCGATCTCGTTCCACGCCGTGGGATGGGCGTAATACGCGGTGCACGCGTAACGCATCCAGAGGTCGAACAGCCGCTTGCCAGGCATGCCGGCGAGGCGTTCGCGGTCCGCCCGGACGGCTTCGATGAGACTTCGGCGTTCGCCGTCGTCGGCATCCCGGAAACCACGCCGCTCCAACTCGGCGAGCGAACGCCGCCACGCTTCCGCGTCGGCCGGCATGTCGTCGTAGTGCCATCCGTCGGTGATGCCCTCCGCCAGCCGCCCGTCGATCATCTCGAACACCGGCGGCTCGCCGGGCGAACCGTCGAGGGCGAGCAGCGTTGCGCAGAGCGCGCGGCACACCGGCTCCTCGTCGGCGGTGAAGAAGTTTCGTCCACCGCCGGTGTCGAGGCGGGCAGTGACCACGCGCCGCGTGGTCGCGTCCCAGTGATCGCTTTGTGCCAGGACGTCGAAGCCCGGAAAGCGCTCGCCCGATTTTGGGTCGCCCACGCTAATGCTCCCGCCGAAGAATCGACGCGAGGAGGCCCATGCCGCCGACGACGGTGACGAGGAGCGGCGCCAGCAACGGCGGCCCCATCTCGATGTTGTACAGAGCCTGCGACGCACCGCCCGGTTTGCGGAGGATGCCGCGCACGTGCAGATAAGTCCCCTGCAGACCATTGGCGACCACGACAGCGGACACCGCGGGCAGCGCCGTCTTCGCGGCCCGGCGGTTGAAGGCGCCTGCGATTCCGGCGGCCGCCATTGGGGGAGTCAGTGCGACCGGCAGCCACATCCACCGGTTGCCGAAGCTCGCGCGGTCGTGCTCGAAGAAGATCTCGAGGCCGGTCACGACTGCGGCGACCGCGGCCAGCCCCGAAAGAGTTCGCTCGAACCGGCCATGTCGGATGTTGCGGACGAGACGGTCGATGCCTTCGACGGCTATCTCGTCTTTCAACCTTTCAGCTCGGCGATCTTGTCCTTGAGCAGCGTCGTCGAGATCTGCCTGCGATTTGGCTGGCCGTGGAGGAAGGACTCGGCGAAGCCCTTCGCCATTTCATAAGAGACCTTGGCCGGCATCGGCGGCTCGTCCGGATTCGTCAGACAGTCGACCAGCGCAGGCCCTGGATGTTCGAGCGCGCCCGTCACGGCCTGCTCGAGCTGGTCGGGATGCTCGACACGGTATGCCTTGATCCCGTTCGCGTCGGCGAAGGATGCGTAGTTTGCGATCGACCGATGACGGACGGCGTACTCGGGATAGCCGAGCACCATCTGCTCCCACAGGATCTCGCCGTAGGCGTGGTTGTTGTTGATGAACACCTTCACCGGAAGGTCATGGCGAACCGCCGTCAGGATCTCCGCCATCAGCATCGAGAACCCACCGTCGCCCACGAAGGCGATGCACTGGCGCCCTGGAAACGCGTGCTGCGCGGCGATGGCGTACGGCAGTCCGGGCGCCATCGTCGCGAGATTGCCGGACAGCATGTAGCCGCGGCCGCCGCGGATCGTCCAGTGTCGTGCCGACCACGCAGCGATCGTTCCGGAGTCGGCACAAAGCATCGCGTCGCCGGACGCGTGGCGATCGATGAGCCGCATCAGGTATTGGGGTTGGATGGGATCGCGATCAGGGTCGGCGACGGCGTCCATCCGTCGCCACCAATCCTTCATCTCGCGCTGCCGGCCCTCGATGAAGCTTCGATCCGTCTTGCGCTTGAGCAGGGGGAGGAGGTTGGTGAGCGTCTCCCTCGCATCGCCGACGAGCGGCACCTCCGTTGGGACACGGTTGCCTGCCCGTACCGGGCTGATGTCGATTTGCACGGTCCGCGCATGCTCAGGCAGATGCTTCGTAAACGGGAAGTTGCTTCCGACCATGAACAGCGTGTCGCACTGTTCCATCGCACTCTCTCCGGGCAGAGTGCCGAGAAGCCCGATGCCGCCGACCGCGTACTCGTCGTCGTCCGGGTAGCACGCCTTTCCGGAGAGTGTCTTGGCGATCGGCGCCGCCAGCCGCTCGGCAACGTCGCGAAGCTTCGCTGCCGCGCCGATGGCCCCCGCGCCCGCCAGGATCGCTACCTTGCTCCCTTCGTTGAGCACCGCGGCCGCCCGCTCGAGGTCAGTCCTGCGCGGCACTCCGTGCTCGGGCAACCAGTGGGGCAGCGTCTCCGGACGATGTGCCGGCGCCGGTCCGTCGGGCGCCGGTGTGTCGGCGGGCAGAAGTTGGACGTCATTAGGAAAGGTGATGTGAGAGACGGTGCGGTGCGCCAGCGCGTGCTTCACCGCGAAGTCGACCAGCGTCGGTATCTGCACCGGCGTGTGCACCATGACGTCGTACTCGGCGACGTCCATGTACAGCTTCTCGAGATGGACTTCCTGCTGATACCCGGTGCCCAGCAGCTCGAGTTCTTGCATGCCGGTCAGCGCCAGCACCGGCTGGTGGTCGAGCTTGGCGTCGTAGAGCCCGTTCAACAGGTGGATGCCGCCGGGGCCGGACGTCGCCAGGCATACGCCCAGGCGCCCTGTCGCCTTCGCGTAGCCCGTGGCCATGAACGCCGCCGCCTCTTCGTGGTGGACGAGCACGAAATTGATCCGATCGCGGTGGCGGCGGAGTGCCTCCATGATGCCGTTGATGCCGTCACCCGGGAGGCCGAAGACGGTGTCTACGCCCCACTCGATCAGTCGCTCGACGAGCAGCTCAGCCGCGATCTTCTTCAAACGACTTGTTCCCTCCTCCAGTTGCTTTTCACGAGCGCGTAACCCCAGTTGGTGAGGTCACTAGGTCTATGCAACGACGCGTCGAAGCCTCAGATCGGTGTGTGCGCTAACAACGCGCGACGCGGGAGCGCGACGTGCCCGTCCCGCGCCTGAAAAAGGAGGTTGCCCCCGCGCCTTAAGTGCGCGACGACGGCACGGCGGTTGGCGGAGAACAAGGTTTCACGTCGCCGCGTCGACGCTGTGCGCGCGCTAACTCCGGCGCTAGAGCGCCTCGGCGAACCTGACCATCCCGCCGTCGACGTAATAGGTCGACCCGGTGACGTAGCACGATCGATCCGAAGCTAAGAAGACCGCGACGTCGGCGACATCGTCCGGAGTACCCATGCGGCCCAGAGGGATGATGCGGCGGAGCTCCGCCATCTTCTCCGGATCGTGCAGCGTGGTTTCGTTGATCGGCGTCGCGATCGCGCCGGGGGCGATGTTGTTGACGCGGATGCGGTAATGCGCCAGCTCGAGCGCGGCGTTGCGCATCATCATCCGCATACCACCCTTGGCGGCACAGTAGGGGGTGAAGCCGGGGAACGTCTTGTCCTCGTGGATCGAGGAGATGTTGACGATCGCACCACCCCGCTGCTTCATCGATCGGGCGCAGGCCTGCGCGCACAGGAAAGCTCCCTTGAGATCGACGTGAAGCATCCAGTCCCAGCTTTGTTCGGTGATGTCGAGGAAATCGGCAGGCTTCTCGACGCCTGCGTTGTTGACCAGGATGTCGATCGGTCCGAGCTCCTTCTCTACCTGCTCGACCATCGCATTCACCGCAGCAGAACTCGAGACGTCCGCCTTGACCGCGATCGAGTGCTCGCAGGCGTTGCTGATCTGTGCGGCCAGCTCTTTCGCCTGCTCCTCGCCGCCGAAATAGTTGACGCAGACAGAGGCGCCCTCGTGACCGAAGCGCTTGGCGATTGCATGGCCGATGCCGGTGCCCGCACCGGTCACCACCGCGACCTTGCCCTTGAGTTCAGATGACATGTTTGTTGAACTTGCCAGTAAAGCGTTCTACCGACGTGGGGGAGATGGACGTCCTCGCCGGCCATCCGCTTTTACGCGGCGTCGAGGGTGATCGGCTCGAGGAATGCTGCAGGAGAATTCCGGTGCGGACCGTAGCTCGCGGCACCGTGCTCAATCGCCCCGATATGACACCTGGGCGGATCTACCTCGTGCTCCGCGGGACCCTGCGTACGTATCAGCTGATGGCTGACGGCCGAGAGCTGCTGCTCGACCTGATTCCGTCGGGTGGGTTCGACGGCGTGCTTTCGATCTCTGGCAAGCCCGGTCACTTCACCGAGGCCCACGTCGAGTCGGTCGTGGCCGAGATCGATCGTCCGACGCTGGAACGCCTGATCGCGTGCGACTCCAAGATCGCCGCCAACTTGCTCGAGCTCGCTCTCGGGCGGCTCGAAAAGCGCGAGCGTCAACTCGAGGCGGTCGCGCTGCACGATCCCGATCAGCAAATCGCGCGTCAGTTGGTGGCCCTGGCGACGACGTTCGGGCGCCGGCGGGGCGATCGGATCGTCCTCGAGTCGCGGATCACGCACCAGATGCTCGCGGACATGCTGGGGATGCGGCGGGAGACGGTGACTCTCCATCTCAACCGGCTCGCGAATCTAGGGGTGCTGAGGGTTGTCGCCGCAAGGTTCGAGTTCGACGCCGGCGCGTTGGAACGGGTCGCGCGCGGATATCGCGACGTGCGGCGCTCGGCATAGATCACTCCGCGCCCGATCTAGGCGAGCTGTACGTCGAGGTCGCCTACGAGGCGCAGCACCGATGCCGCGGTCCGGTGCCGCTTGCGCATGAACTGGATATCGATAGTGCTGTCCGCGACCCGTATGCCGCGGAGTGTCATGGTTCGGACGCCTGGCGGCAGCTCGGGATCCTTGATCGTCAGGCGCTTGGCTACCGCGTCAGCTTGGAGACCGGCCGCCGCGGTGACCATGTAGGGGAGCGCGCCTGCGGACCACGCCTGCGGACTGCACGCCACCGGGTAACGGACGGGGACGGAGTATTCGTCGCGGCCGTACCCGGCGAAAAGCTCGGGCAGACGGTAGCGCCCGAAGCGCGCTGCTGCATCGAGCATGGCCGCGAAGATTTGGTTCGCCGTCCTTGTCCGGCCGGTCCGCTTCAGGCCCGCCATGATCAGCGCCGTGTCATGCGGCCAGACGGCTCCGACCTGGTAGTCGATCGGGTTGTAGGCGCGCTCGTCGGCGGCCAGCGTGCGCACGCCCCAGCCGCTGAACATCGTCGGGTCGAGGAGACGACCGGCGACCTTGCGCTCGTGGTCCCCATCGAGGACGCCCGCCCAGAGCGCTTGCCCGGCGTTGGACGCGACCGCTTCGGCGCGTTGTCCTCCACGCTGGATGGCCATCGCCGGGTAATCGAGCCGGTTCGACCAGTACCGCTCGCGCACCAGCCGCTTCAGCTCGTTTGCCCGTAACTCGAGCTGGTCTGCACGGCTCGCTTCGCCGGCGAGACGCAGCAGCCACGCGACGTCGATGAGGGCGCGGTACACGTAACCCTGGACCTCAATGAGCGCGATCGGAGGTTCGGCGAGCGATCCGTCGGCGTTGACGACGCTGTTGTCCGAATCCTTCCATCCCTGGTTGCGAAAACCGGCGCGGGTCCTCGCGTGGTAGTCGACAAGCCCATCGCCGTCTGAGTCGGCCCAGCGCTCGAGCCACCCGAGCGCTGCGTCGACGTTGCGACGAAGCTCGTGGAAGAGGCCGAGGTCTCCGGTCCAGCGGACGTACTCCGCAAGCACGACCAGAAACAGTGGCGTCGCGTCGACCGTCCCGTAGTAGGGAGTCGGCGGGGGTTCCTGAAGATTGGCTCGCTCGCCGACGCGCAGCTCATGGAGCACCTTGCCGGGCTGCGCGTCGCGTGCGACGTCGACATCGGTCGCCTGGTAGCGGGCGAGCAGGCGCAACGTCTCGGCCGCGACTTCCGTGCCGAAAGCCATCGACTCGAGCGAAGTGATCAGGCTGTCGCGGCCGAACAGCGCCACGTACCAAGGGACTCCTGCGGCGAAAAACCGCTTGCCACGTTCGCTCATCACCAGCATCTGGAGATCGGCGAAGGAGCGCTCAAGACAGGCGTTGAAAAGCTCGTTGTCGGTTTCGACGCTGACGCCTGCCAGCGGCTTGGTCGGCGACTTGCGCATCGGTCGGCTTTTGGCAGCGCGCCTGCCGGCATCCTTCAGGTCGATGCGGACTCTGATGACGCGCTTGTCTCCCGGACTCAGCGTCATTCGAAACACGGCCGTTGCGCGGTGCGTCCGATCGGGAGGAGGCGAAAACGAGATCCGCACGGCGCGTCGGTAACCGTCCGCCCCGTCGTATCCAAGGTCAAGATGCCGGTCCTGAAACCGAGGAGTCTGGACCCGTCCGCGCTTGCCGGGCTTGGCGCCTCTGACCGTGAAGATGTCATCGAACGTCGACCCATATTCGAGAGACAGGTCGAAACTCAACGACCGCCCGGCGAAGTTCTTCAGCGTGATCACTTCCTCTGCGTCCACGCCGAGGCGGCGCTCACGCCGGACCGAGATTCGGTCCTTTGCCAACCGTCCGGCGGATCGAAGCTGAATGTCCGCATTCGCGAGCTCAGACACGGTCGACGCGCCGCGTGATTGTGCGAGCAGGACACCAAGAGGTTGTCCGTCAATGCGCAGCACATCGCGATCGAGGTAGCGCGTGTCGTCGAAATAGAGGCCGTGCCCTGCGTTGCGGTCGAGATCGATATCGCCGTCGGGGGATGAAACCGCAAAGACAGCGCCTGACTTCGCCGTCAGCGATGCGCCGACGTCGGCAAGACGTAGCGATGGGCCGTGACCGAGACGGCGTGGCATTCAAACCAGAAAACCGTTCGGCCGGCGCTGATACGCGCCGCCACTCCTCGCTGTTAGTGCACTAACGGTTTTGCGGACGTTGTGTTCGTAGCGTCGTAGCTATGGCCAAGCTAAGCGAGAAAAAGCGTGACAAGCTTCCGGACAGCGCCTTCGCGTTTCCGAAAGAGCGCAAAGAGCCTTTGACGGACGCCGGACACGTGCGCGCCGCCTCAGCCCGATTCAACCAGGTCGAAGACGTCTCGAAGTCCGAGAAGGCCGAGGCCAAGAAGCGAATCGAGAAAGCCGCGAAGAAATATCACGTGCATCTGTCCAAGCAGCCGGATTGAGTCGACACAGCCGGGATAGCCAGGCCGGCGCAGCGCCTGCTGATGTACACGCCGGTCATGGCTCCCGGCGTGCTCTTCGCTGAAGACCTTATGAGTCATGGTGATTTATGTCGATTTCAGCTGTCCCTACAGCTATGCGATGAGCGAGCGTGTGCGAGGGCTGGAGGGTCGGATGGAATGGCGTCTGGTTGAGCATGCGCCGGAAGCCAGCATCCCTATGAGCGGCCGCGCCGATCCTCGGGAACTCGACGAGGTTCGCCGTTACGCACCGGAGATTGAGCTCAATACGCCACCTGGCGTCCCCAATTCGGGACCCGCATCGCGGGTCTTCGCCGCGCTTCCGCCCAAGCC
>DASSLJ010000173.1:0-4530 GCA_035689585.1 Candidatus Dormiibacterota bacterium | reverse complement strand
GGCACGCACAGGACGGCGCGCGGGTTGAGCGCGGAGTCGTCGTGCGTCTTCGGCGACATCGCCTCCATCACGGGCTCGCCGGTCTTCATCACCTTGTGGCAGATGTCGCCGCCGATCCCCAGGGCAAGCCGCTCGGCGGTCAGGTGATCGGTCCCGAAGCCGCCCTTGAGGACCAGCTTGCCGTTGTCGTCGGCAAGCGCCAGGCATCCGATCTGCGCAGACGACGCCTTCGCAGCGCCTGCGAGCACCTGCTGCAGCACCTGGTTGAGATCCAGGGTCGAGGTCGCCGCCTGGAGCGCTTCCTGGAGATTGCGCAGCTCCCAGATGCTGCGTTCGTTCTTCTCGTACAGGTCCGCGTTTCGCACCGCGACCACGCCCTGGTTCGCGAGCGTCGCGAGCACGCGCTGGTCATCGGTCGTCCACTCGCGCTTCTTGTCGTCGAAGACCGACAGAGTGCCCCACAGCTGGCCTTCCTCGAACATCGGGGTGCAGATGGCCGCCTTCAGGTCACCGAGATCGGGCGGCGACGCAAGCTCGCTCTGCCACGCCAGGTCACTCACCACCGTCGCGCGACCGCTGAGCATGGTCGCGCCGACGACGCCCTGCCCGTTCTGAAACACCATGCCGGTCGGGTCGGCTCCGAGCCAGACGGCCATGATCGCGGCCTGGTTACCGTCGGCGTTGGTACGCGTCAGCATTCCCGCGGTGCCGTCGACGATGCGAATCGCGGCCTCGAGCGTCTTCTGCTCGAGCACGCGTGACCCCTGCGTGACGGTGGTCAGTGCCGCCGACACCTCCCCGAGCGCGTCGAGCGCCACGTCAAGGCGCGACGCCTGGCCGGATACGACCTGGAGGATCCGTGAGTTCTCGACGGCCACGCCGGCCATCGACCCGAGGTCGTCGAGCGCGCCGAGGTCCTGCTGGGTGAAGCCGGCGTTGCCGCGCCGACCGAGGCATAGCGCGCCGATGACTCCGGACTTGCTGCGGATCGGCGTCAACGCCTCGTTGATCGTTCCGCCGAGATGTTCCGGGTGCAGACCGCTGAAGATGCCTTCGTCCTCGGTCACGAGGTTGCGCAGCATCGTCTCGCCGTCACGCACGCGTGCAAGCGGACCGTCGATCGGCTCGGGCGCCGATGTCGTTCCATCGAGCACGACATACGTGTTGTCGGGATGGAACATCAGGGCGCGACCGGTGTCGTAGCGGACGACTTCCGAACCGCGACCGAGGACGAGCTCGAGGACCTCGTTCATGTTCTTGCCCGACGCCTCCTTGACGAGCTCGTTCATCAACGAGTACCGCGCCGATTCCTGGCGAGTGAGCGCAACCAGCTGCGCGCTGGCGACCTGTTCGCCCGCGCGGGTCGCGAGCGTCGCCGCGAGCCGCTTGTCGTCATCGCTGAACTGCGCCGCCGTGCGGCCCAGGACCATGAACCCGCCGACGTGGTCGCCGATCGGCATGGGCACCGCCATCAGCCCACGCAGGTGGAAGTCCTCGGGAAGGAAGCTGATGAGCTCGACGAGCGGGCTTTCGTCCGCCGCCGCGAACGGCTTGCGCCCGTCGACCGCCGAAAGCAGCGGTCCGCCATTGCCGTGCGGGCGGTTGACCGCCTGGGGCCGGAGTCGGTCGACTCCGACTCCAGGGGGCTGCGGGACGAAGCGCCGGCCATCCGCGGAGATGAGATAGCAGCATGCGATGTCGGCGCCGACACTCGCTGCGATGGCCGCGGTGATGGCGGCGGTGTCGCCCGGCCGTGTCCCGTTCAGGTCGGACGTCGCGGCGACGAACGCCTGGTGCTTCTGGCCGAGTGTCTCGTTCAGAGTGCGGAGCTCGGCCCGCTGCTTCTCGAGCTGGTTGGCAAACCCGCGGAAGAGCGTCGCTGCGATGCCTCCGCCGGCGGCGAGCAGAGCCAGCCCGAGGGCGTAGATAGGAAGTCCCGCCTGGCCCGAGACCAGCTGCCCGAGAGCGAGCGTCAGGAGCAAAGAGACGGCGGCGAGCCCGGCCGCGATTCGCCACCTGAAGAACATCGCCCCGGCCCCAAGCGCCAGGGTGCCCGCGACGCCGCCGAGAACGAGCGCCAAGCCGTCGCGGCCGGTGGCCGTGAGCAAGGCGCCGGCGACCACCAGGACCCCGCCGGCGCCGGCCAGACCAGTTCGGAGCGCCCCTTTCGACGCCATTTGGCGGCGTGTAAGTCTAGGTTTGAGTACGCCGGGGGAAGCTAGATAGCGAATCTAAACTTCATGGCACCCCCGAAATGACGGTTTCCGAGCTGCTTCGCGTCGCCGACCATCTCGACCCAGCGGGTCAGGTGATGGTGCGCAAGGCCTACGAACGGGCCGCGATGGCGCATCAGGGCCAGCACCGCCTGTCCGGCGAGGACTACGTCAACCACCCGCTGGAGGTCGCCACGATCCTGGCCGATCTCGAGCTGGACGCTGAGACGATCTCCGCCGCGCTCCTGCACGACACCGTCGAGGACACCAACCTGACTGCCGACGAGGTCAAAAAGGAATTCGGCCCCGAGGTGGCGCGCCTGGTGGACGGTGTCACCAAGCTCGGCCGCATCAGCCTGCGGACCGACCAGCAGCAGCAGGCCGAAAACATCCGCAAGATGATGGTCGCGATGGCGGAGGACCTTCGGGTCGTCCTCATCAAGCTCGCCGACCGCCTGCACAACATGCGCACGCTGGCGCCGCTCGCCGAGCCGAAGCGCCGCAAGATCTCGCGCGAGACGCTGGACATCTACGCGCCGCTGGCCCACCGCCTCGGCATCGGCCAGATCAAATGGGAGCTCGAGGACCTGGCCTTCCGCAACCTCGAGCCGGACGCGTACGAAGACGTCGTCAAGCGCATCGCACGCAAACGCCACGATCGCGAGGCCCTGGTCTCCGACCTGCGCGAGATACTCGCGCGCGAGCTGGAGAAGGTCGGCATCCAGGCCGAGATCACCGGACGGCCGAAGCACATCTACTCCGTGTGGCAGAAGATGACGAAGGAGGCCAAAGACTTCTCCGAGATCTATGACCTCTCGGCCATCCGGGTCATGGTCGACTCGGTGCGCGATTGCTACGGCGTCCTCGGAGTCGTCCACTCGCTGTGGAAGCCGATGCCGGGCCGTTTCAAGGACTACATCGCGATGCCGAAGTCGAACGGCTACCAGTCACTGCACACCACGGTCATCACGCACACCGGCGAGCCGATCGAGATCCAGATCCGCACGCACGAGATGCACCGGGTCGCAGAGTTCGGCGTCGCCGCGCACTGGACTTACAAGGAAGGCGGCAAGGACGCGAGCTTCGACCAGAAGCTGTCGTGGCTGCGCAGCCTGCTCGAGTGGCAGAACGAGGTGGGGGATGCCGAGTCGTTCCTCAACACGGTCAAGGTCGACCTCTTCCAGGATGAGGTCTACGTGTTCACCCCGCGTGGCGACGTCATCAACCTGCCCGCGGGGTCGACGCCGGTCGACTTCGCGTATCGCATCCACACCGAGGTCGGTCACCGCTGCATCGGCGCCAAGGTCAATGGCCGGATGGTCCCGCTTGAGTACGCGCTGCAGAACGGCGAGATCGTCGAGGTCCTGACTTCGAAAGGCCCGCACGGCCCGAGCCGGGACTGGCTCAACTTCGTCAAGAGCGCGTCCGCGAAGGAGCGCATCCGCAAGTGGTTCAAGAGCCAGACGCGCGAAGAGAACGTCGCCAAAGGTCGAGACCTGCTCGACAAAGAGCTGCACCGCATGCACCGCATCAGCCTTGCCGACCTTCCGGAGTCGAAGCTCCTGGAAATCGCAAGCCTGCACAAGTTCGCCGGGGTCGACGACTTCATGGCCGCGATCGGGTATGGCGACCTGTCGCCGCACGCCGTCGTGATGCGCATGGCACTCAACCTCGAGGTTCCCGGCGGCGACCTGCGCACGATCCCGCTCATCCCGCAGGTGCAGCCGTCACCGCGTGTGCTCGTGCGCGGAGAGAAGGGAATTCTCACGAGCGTCGCGACGTGCTGCCAGCCAGTGCCTGGCGACGCCATAGTCGGATACATCACGCGCGGTCGGGGCGTGACGGTGCATCGCGCGGATTGCATCAACGCGGTCAACTCGCAGGATTCGGCGCGCGTCGTGCCGGTGGACTGGGAGTCAGACGCGACGCATCTGTACCCCGTGGCGATCAAGATCGAGGCGTGGGATCGCCAGGGCTTGATGCGTGACATCGCGACGGTGGTCGCAGAGAACCGCGTCAACATGTCCGCGCTCGAGGTGCATGTCTATGACGACAAGACCGCGGTCGTGTCGGCCACGGTCGAGATCGATTCGCTCGCGCAGCTTTCGCGGCTCATGGAAAAGCTCGAGGGCGTGAAAGACGTGCACACCGTCGCGCGCGAAGCGTCCTGATGACAGTTCGCGTCGAGATCACCGCCGATCGCCGTTTCGGGACCAACTCCTACCTGGTCGAAGACGAAGAAACGCACGACGCCGTCGTCATCGACTCCAACCTCGAGCCAGATCTCGTCGTCGAGATCGCCAGGGAGCGCGGCGCC
>DASSLJ010000172.1:0-3861 GCA_035689585.1 Candidatus Dormiibacterota bacterium | reverse complement strand
ATGGTTCTCTGCACGGGCTCGATCGCGTACGACTACATCCTTACCTTCAAAGGCCGATTCAAAGAGCACATCCTGCTCGACAAGACCCACATCCTGAACCTCAGCTTCCTCGTCGACGATCTGCAGAAGCGCAAGGGCGGCGTCGCCGGCAACTACGCCTACAACCTCATGCTGCTCGGGCATCCCGCCGCCGTCCTCGCGACGGCGGGCACGGATGCCGCGGAATATCGCGACTGGCTTGCCGCGCTCGGCGTCGACTGCCGGGGACTGCGTCTGCTCGAAGGTGAGATCAGCGCGACCGGTTTCACGACGACCGACATGGACGACAACCAGCTGACCGGCTACTACGGCGGTGCGATGTGGCGCGCAGCCTCGCTTGGGCTTGACGACGGACCGCCCGACGTCGACGCGGTCATCATCGGCCCGAACGATCCCGGCGCGATGAAGAGGTTGGTTGGCGAGTGCCGCGACCGGAAGGTTCAGTTCGTTTTCGACCCGGCGCACCAGCTCCCGATGATGGCGGGGGACGACGTGACGGACAGCGCCAATGGAGCGTGGATCACCATCGGAAACGATTACGAGCTCGAGCTCATCCAGGAGCGCACCGGACGAACGATGAAGGGCATGCTCGAGCTGTCGGAGATGGTCGTCACCACTCTTGGCCGCAACGGATCCCGGATCACGACTCGCGATGGAACGGTTGAGATTCCGTCGGCGCCTTCGGGCCATGAGGTCGATCCCACCGGATGCGGAGACGCGTATCGCGCTGGCCTCGTCGCCGGACTGCTTCGCGGCCTATCGCTGGATGAGGCCGGACGCATCGCCTCGCTTGCCGCGACCTACGCCGTCGAGCACGTCGGCACGATCGAGCACGAGTACACGCGCGAGCAGTTCGCCGGACGGTACCGCGATTCGTTTGGCTCCGAACTGGCGGAGAAGTTCTGGGTTAGTTGAACTTCCGGCTCTGATCGCGGCGGTACGCCCACAGCGCCAGCGCGAAGAAGGCGATCGTGTACACGCCCATGTAGAGCCAGTCCTGCGACAGGCTGCCGCCCGAGGTCGGCGCGCCGACCGAGTCCCACACCAGGTTGGCTCCGCGATACAACGGGAGGTAGGGCGCAAGGTTCTGCAGGAACACCGGCAGCAGCGCCAGCGGAAAGAACAAACCGGACGCGAAAGCCGTGGGTAGGTAGATGAGGTTCGTCACGGCCGGAGCGGAGTTCGGACCTGCGATGTAGCCGAGCGCGAAGCCGAGCCCGACAAACGGAATCGCGCAGATCATCGACCGCGCGAACAGGGTCATCCATTGCGAGCTGGTGAGATGCGCGCCTCCGGCGAAATATGCGAGGAGGCTGAGCGCGATGAGCGCCAGCAGCGCGATCGCGAGCGCGGACAGCGTCTTGGCCACGAAGTAGACGGGCGCGCGCAACGGCGTCGACTGCATGAGGAGGTCCTGCTTCTGGCCACGCTCGTTCGCCAGTGAGATTCCAAAACCAAGGACCATCACATTGGCGACCCCATAGAGCGCCATCGACGCCAGGAAGTACTCGCCGAAGGTGACGCCCGACCGGCCCATCAGCTGCTTGGCCTGGCCGAGTCCGATGAATGCGTAAAACATCGACGGCAGCACGATGCTGGTGGTGCTGAACGCCGGGACGCGAAACAGCTTGATGAACTCCGCGTAGGTCTGGCGCACGAGCATCGGCAGGAGCGGAGCGGTGCGTGAGGGCGTCGCCGCGGCCGCGCTCACGACTCCTCGGCTCCGTGCGTCATGGCCAGGAACGCCTCCTCGAGGTCGGCCCCGACCACTTCGAGCTGCTGCATGTCGATCCCGCGCCTGAAAAGCTCGCGGAGCACTGACTCAGGTTCGTTGGTCAGCAGCCGGACGTTGTGGTCCTCGAGCTGCGTGGATGTGAGTGGCAGGCCGGTGAACTGGCTCGGGTCGGGCTGCGTCGACATCGAGAACGCGATGCGGCGCCCTGCCACGCGCGCCTTGATGGCGGCGGGCGTCGAGTCCGCGATCAGCCGCCCGCGGTCGATCACGATGACGCGGCGCGCGAGCTGGTCGGCCTCTTCGAGGTAGTGGGTGGTGAGAAGCACCGTACGGCCCTTCGCCGCGAGCTCGCCGATCTCTTCGATGAACCGGCGCCGGCCCTCCACGTCCATGCCGACCGTCGGTTCGTCGAGGAACAGCGTGTCGGGGTTGCCGCAGACCGCCAGCGCGAGATAGAGACGCTGGCGCTGCCCGCCCGAAAGATCTTTGACGAGGCTGCGCGTCTTCTGTTCCAACCCCGCCATACGGATCGCGTCCGTCGTGCTCAGCGGCGCCGGGTAATAGGAGCGAAAGAGGTCGACGATCTCATCGACGCGCAACATGCCCGGCACGCCCGACTCCTGCAGCATCACACCGATCCGGCTGCGCGCGCGGACGTCTTTCGGATCGAGGCCAAAGAGGCGGACGTGTCCTGACGTCGGCCTGCGCGTGCCGAGCATCAGGCTGATCGAGGTCGTCTTACCCGCGCCATTAGGTCCGAGCATCGCCACCACCTCTCCCGGATCTATCCGGAACGACACACCGGTGAGTGCCTGGACCTCGCCGTAACGCTTGGACGCACCGATCAGCTCGACCGCGGCAGTCGTCACGTCGGACAGCCTACCCTTGTGCCGTGCCGACGATCTTCACCCAGATCATCGACGGAAGGCTGCCCGCGCGCTTCGTCTGGAAGGACGACCGATGCGTCGTATTCCTGTCCAATCGCCCACTCAGGCCCGGCCATTCTCTGGTGGTGCCGCGGCAGGAGATCGACCACTGGCTCGACCTCGACGCCGACCTGCTTTGTCACCTCACCGAGACGGCGCAGGCGATCGGCCAGGCGCAGATGGCGGGCTTCGAACCAGAACGGATCGGGGTCATGCTCGCCGGGCTGGAGGTTCCGCACTGCCACTTCCACGTCGTGCCCATTCGTGGCCTGCACGACCTCGACTTCGGCAACCAGGATCCGGATCCAGACCCGCAGATGATGGATGACGCCGCCGAAACGATTCGCCGCGAGCTGCGGCGGCTCGGCTACACGCAGGTCAGCGCGTAGAGGCCCGACCGAAAAACGCTCGCCGGATCTTCGGCGCCCAATGCGGCCGGTCTGCGGGCTCAGCTCCTGCGCTGCTCGCTCATGCAGTCATTCAGATTCACTCGCTCCGCTGCTCGTCGCTTCGCCCGCATCTCGGCCACCTGGTTCGCCGAATCTCTCGGCGCCGGTTCTCGGCCGCGCCTCAGCGTCCTCGAGCATCGTCCCGAGCTGCTCGACATGCATCTCGAGGTGCGAGATCAGCGGCAGTCGCGCGATCTCCTCGGCGGTCATCGGGGTGCCGTCGTCCATACGAGCCGAATTCTGGAGCGAAGCGATGTCGGCCTCGCGAAGGATCTTCAGAGTCCGCTGGTGATCCGCGACAGCCTGCCGGACGAGCTCTTCAGGCTCGAGGTCGGCCATCTGCCGTCCCGCGGCATCGCGCATGTTGACCGCCTCGAGAAGACCCAGGTCGGTGACTTTGCCTCCGGCGATGCGGTGCACCAGGACGCCGTAGAACTTGGAAACCACCGCGATATGGGCAAGTGTTTCGTGTGCGTTCCACTCAGGGTCGTTCTCATTGACCGCCCGGACGACCTGTGGTCCGAGCTCGGCGACGCGATCTGACACGCGCTGCAAGCGGTCGGCGAGGAGATGGCGTTCCCTGTCGCGGTATGAAGCCATGAACGCCCGGATGTCGTCGAGCGTGAACGCCGGGCTCTCGATTTTCACCGCGCTCTCAGACTAAGGGAGAATCGGAACATGTGTTATGGAGATGACGCGCGACCACCGCTAC
>DASSLJ010000171.1:0-4561 GCA_035689585.1 Candidatus Dormiibacterota bacterium | reverse complement strand
TGCCAGGCGCCGATCTACGAAGACATGACGTGCGAGGTGCCGCAGCTGCTGCGCGTCCCCAAAGCCGCGACGATGGGCCTCGGCCGCCTGGTCATCCTCGATCCGAATGTTCGCAAGGTCTATGTCGAGCTCACCGAGCCGACCCTGCACGACCAGCGCAGCGACATCGGCCGGTTGAAGGATGCACTGACCGAAGAAGGGCACGACATGGTGGCGAACGTCGCCGTCCTGCGCACTGTGCCGAGCGTGTTTCGCGAGGCCGCATTCAAGGTGACGGCTGTGCTTGCCGGTGAGCACCTCGTCGCGGTCGAAGCGGGTGACACGACCGATGAATGTTTCGGCGTCGCCTTCGACGTTGGGACGACGACACTCGTCGGCACGCTGATGAACCTGCGCACGGGGATGGCCGCGTCGGTGCAGTCGACGCTGAACGGCCAGGCGCCGTTCGGCGCGGACGTGATCTCGCGCATCAGCCACGGCATGAACGGTCCCGAAGCGATCGTCGAGCTGCGAGATGCGGTCGTCGCAACGATGAACGGGATTCTTGACGAGCTCTATCGCGAGACCGGCGTCTCACCGATGCAGACGTATGAGGCCGTCGTCGTCGGCAACGTCACGATGCTGCATCTCCTTCTCGGCATCGACCCCACCCCTCTGTCGATGTCGCCGTTCACACCTGCATTCATGGATCAGATGAGCGTCGAGTCGCGCGACGTCGGCCTCAAGATCCATCCGCAGGGCTATGTGCAGACGCTGCCTGCGCTCGGCGCATACGTCGGCGCCGACATCGTCGGCGGCATCCTCGCGACCGGCGTGGTGCGCGAAGACAAGCTGCGCGTGTTCGTGGACGTCGGCACGAACGGTGAAATCGTTCTCGGCAGCGCCGAGCGTGCGCTCGCGACCGCCGCGCCCGCCGGTCCCGCGTTCGAGGGGAGCCAGATCCGGTGCGGCATGCGCGCCACCACCGGCGCCATCGAGGGCGTCACGCTGCGTGACCAGGTCGAGCTGCAGGTGATCGGAGGCGACGTTGCACCCCAAGGCATCTGCGGCTCGGGACTGGTCGACGCGGTGGCGCAACTGCTCCTTGCGGGTTTGCTCGAGCACTCGGGTCGGTTCAAGAGACCTGACGAGGTTCCGCATCACCCGCTGTGCGACCGGCTCATCGACGTCGATGGCGTGCGCGCGTTCCTGCTTGCCGACGGCGTCTATCTCACGCAGCGTGACATCCGCGAGCTCCAGTTCGCGAAGGGCTCGATCGCGACCGGCATCAAGGTCCTGATGGACAGTCTCGGGGTGACGGCGGACGACCTCGACGAGATCCTGCTCGGCGGCTCTTTCGGCTCGTACCTCAACCCCGAGAGCGCCAAGATCATCGGCCTCGTGCCGCCGGTCGACGTCGAGAAGATCATCGCGGTCGGAAACTCGGCGGGCGAAGGCGCGAAGATCGCTCTTCTCTCCTACCGCGAGCGCCAGGTCGCTTTCGAGCTGGCGTCGCGCATCGAGTACATCGAGCTGTCGGGCCGCTCCGACTTCAACGATTCTTTCGTCGCCGTGCTCGGGTTCCCTCAGCTGGAGAAGGCGCCGGGCGCGCGCAGGGCGCACTCTGCGACATGAGCACGACGGCCTTGATCATCTGCGGCGCGCTCGGCGGCGAGGTCAAGGAGATCGTGCGCAAGCGTCAATGGGACGTCGACATCTACGGCATCTCGGCGCTGCTGCACCTGTACCCGTCGCGCATCGTGGACGAGCTGCGCGCCAGGCTCGCCGAACTGCGGCCGCGTTACGACAACCTGGTCGTCGTGTACGGCGATTGCGGCACGACCGGCAAGCTCGAGCCGGTGCTCGAAGAGTTCGGCGCCTCGCGACTGCGCGGCCCGCACTGCTACGAGGTGTTCGCGGGGGAAAAACGCTTCGAAGAGATCGCCGAGCAGCGACCCGCGACGTTCTTCCTCACCGACTGGCTCGTGCGCAACTTCGACCGCGCGGTAATCAAAGGTCTGGGCCTCGACCGCCATCCCGATTTGAAAGAGATGCTGTTCGGCAACTACGAGTCGGTGCTGTTCCTCAGGCAGGTCCCGAACCCACGGCTTGCGGATAAGGCGCATCAGGTCGCGCGATACCTCGAGCTGCCGCTCGAGATCGAAGATGTCGGACTCGGCGAGCTCGAAGACAGGCTGGCGGCGCTGGTTGGCTAACGTTCAGGTGATGTTCTGGAAGCACATTCCATCGCAGGCGAAGGCCTGGGACGAATCGGGCGAGGCCAAGCGCATGCTGCCCGACTACTTCCAGGCGGCGATCGACGCGTATGCGATGAAGGACGGATCGACCGACATGGACGCGTATCTCGAGGGCTGGCGCTGGGGACCGGTCGAGGAACGGGCGGGAGCGCCCGAAAAAGTGCTTGCGGACGTTATCGAAGAGCTGACCGTGGCCAACCCTCGATCGAAGCTGCTCAACCCGACATGAACGACAAGATCCTCGACGACCTGGTGAACAGCCAACAGCTGATGATCGCGATGCTGCGGGTGTCGGCCGAAGACCCCTCGGCGAGGGTCGGCGCCTGGGATCTTCGCGACATCGCGGCGCACCTTGCGGCGTCGGAGCGCGAGGCATACGTGCCGCGAATCCACGCGATCGCGGCCGGTGAGAATCCGACGTTCGGTTACTACAACAACGACGAAACCGACTTCAGCGGGATCCACCTCGACGACGCGCTCGACGAGTGGATTGCGACGCGCGCGATGCTGGTCGGGTTCGTACGGACGCTGGACGAGCACCAGCGGACGGAGCTGAGCGGGCATCACGAGACGCTCGGGACGGTGACGGTCGACCGGTACCTCGAGATCGCGCTGAAGCACGACCGCGATCATCTTTCGGGGCTCGAGCGGCTCGCCGGCGAGCTGACTCGTTGACATCCACGAGCATCGAGGCGGTGTCGGCCGCGGCCTGAGCCAGGATCGCCGCCGCGACTGCATCGGCGCGTAGGTTCGGGTTGCCGAATCGCTCCATCCGCCGGGCGAGGACCATGACGGCGGTGGCCGCAATCTTGATCGCGCGCGGCGCTTCTATCGTCTTTCGCCGGGCAGCCTCCACGTCCTGACCCGACCGCACGGCGTCGATGAAGGCGAGGTAGGCAAGCGAGTCGAGCTCGATGAGCTGCTCGGCCTGCAACCTCAACGCGTGCGCGCGAGACTGCGCGGCCGAGGCGCCTCGCCATACGGCTTGCGAGCGAAGCCCAACCTTTTCCAGAAGTGCGGCCGCAGCCGCGACCACGGCTGCGGCGGCGGACCCGCTGGCGGGCGCGGGTCGAGCGGAGGCCAGCGCGTCGAGGAGACGCCCGAAGCGCTCCTCAGGAATCACCGATCTCTTGTTTCCGTTTCTCGATGAACTCTTTCAACGCCTCGTCGACGCCGGGATCGATACCGGGGTCGGGATACTCGGCGAGCACCTGCTTCCAGCGCTCCGAGGCGACGACCTCCGCCGTCCGCGAACCGAACCGCTGCCAGCGGTCGAAGTTCTCGGTCGAGGAGATCCACGGCCGATAGAAACCCGTGCGGTAGTGACGCATCGTGTGCTCGGCCCCAAGAAAGTGCCCGCCTGGGCCGACCTCTCGCAGCGCGTCCATCGCCAGACCCTCGTCGTCGACGGGCATGCCGTGGCCGAGGATCCACTCGAACATGCGCAGCTGCTCGACGTCAATGATGAATTTCTCGTAGCTCGCCAGCAGCGCGCTCTCGAGCCAGCCTGCGGCGTGGAGCACGAAGTTGACGCGGCCGAGGATGGTCGGCCACATGCACATCATCGATTCGTAGGCGGCCTGGGCGTCCGGCGCCTTCGAGGAGGTGAGCGCGCCGCCGCCGCGGAACGGCAGGTTGTAGTGGCGCGCCATCTGCGCGCTGGCGAGGATGCCCATGGCCGACTCGGGCGTACCGAACGCCGGGCTGCCCGACTGCATGTCGGTGTTGGTCAGAAACGAGCCGTACACGCTCGGCGTGCCGGGCCGGATGAGCTGCACCAGCGCGATGCCCGCAAGCGCCTCCGCCGTCTGCTGCGCGACCGTCCCGGCCAGGCCCATCGGCGACATCGCGCCGGCCATCAGGAACGGCGTCACGATCACCGGCTGGCCGGCCTCGGAGTACTCGAGCAGGGCGCCGAGCATGCGGTCGTCGTAGCGCAGCGGGCTGTTGACGTTGATCAGGCTGAGCACCGCGGGTGTGCGCTCGATGCTCTCCCGGCCGCCGCAGGCGATGGCGGCCATCTCGATGGTGTCGCGAGCGTTCTCAGCCGAGATCACGCTGCCCATGAACGGCTTGTCCGTCCAGCGGACATGGGAATAGACCATGTCCAGGTGCCGCGTGCCGAGGGGCAGGTCCTCGGGCTCGACTGTCGTGCCGCCCGCGCAGTGGATCTGCTCGATCGCCTGGGAGAGCTTGTCGAAGTTCGTGAAGTCCTCGATCGTGGCGCCGCGCCGGCCCCGTTCGAGGTCGGTGACGAAGGGCGGCCCGTAGACCGGAGCAGTCACCACGTTGTCGCCGCCCAGGACGACATTCCGCTTCGGGTT
>DASSLJ010000170.1:0-9737 GCA_035689585.1 Candidatus Dormiibacterota bacterium | reverse complement strand
GGCGGATACGCAATCCACGCTTCGCTACCGCTCGACTCACCACGACCTTGAGCATCCGGGTCGTCCTCGCCGACGATCAACCGCTGATGAGGACCGGACTCCAGATGATCCTTCGAGCCGAGGCGGACATTGAGGTGGTGGGTGAGGCCGGCAACGGGAAGGAGGCCGTCGATATCAGCCGCCGCTTAGCACCCGACATCGTGCTCATGGATATCCGGATGCCCGAGAGCGATGGCCTCGAAGCGACCAGGCAACTCCTCTCCGGGCCGCCGCTGCCGACGCGCGTCATCATCCTGACCACTTTCGAGGATGACGAGTACGTCTTCGACGCGATTCGCGCCGGCGCGAGCGGGTTTCTACTGAAGACAACGGCAGCGGAACATCTGGTGCAGGCTATCCGAGTGGTGGCCGCAGGGGATTCGCTCCTATCTCCGTCCGTGACCCGAAAGCTCATCGAAGAGTTCGTGCGGCGCTCACCCGCTCAGACCACGACGCTGGCTGAGGGGACCCTCACCGACCGCGAGCTCGAAGTGCTCAAGCTCGTGGCCCGCGGCCTGTCAAATGCAGAAATCGCAGGTCACCTATTCCTCAGCGAGGCGACGGTAAAGACACACGTCGGCCGAGTGCTGGGCAAGCTCCAGCTGCGAGATCGAGCCCAGATTGTCGTCTTTGCATACGAAGCAGGGGTCGTACGAGCTGGCTCTGTCTGAATCCGGCTGACGTCGGCTGGCAGCTCGAGTCGGAGGTGATCAGAACCCGCCGCACCGCTCGATCATAAGTTCCGATTGGAATTGCCTCTCGGTCACCATCAAGGTGCGGAATTGGTTGTGCGAGCTATCGAAGCTCTTGGGACACTCGCAGGTCATCGGCGACTCGGTGATCGTGCTGAGAAGGTCCGCTTGAGCCGCGCGTCGCGCCGAGCACGCTCACAAGACTGAAGTCCGGAGGTGGGGCAAACGCCGGCCTGGTTCTAAGGGCGATTGGATGGCTGGACATGCCGGTGAACGATTTCGTCATCACCAAGGCGCGGTCTTAAGACTCTCGCGATCAGGAGAAGTTCTTGAGTCGCGGCCAGGCATCGGCGATCGAAATCCTGAGCGGGCAGAACGTGACCGGCGCACCCTGCTCGAGGCCCTTGACGGCGTATGGCACAACGAGCCGAGTTAGCAGCGAAGGCGAGTCGCACATCCAGGCAACGTCCTTCGGCCCGTAGTCGACCATCAGCGCGTTGGTCGCATCGACGTGCTTTGGCAGCCAGTACCAGTCGCTCAGCTGCGGGCTGACGACCACCGGATGCTCCTTCGGCCCACCGTAGACCTGGAGCGCGCCCGGTACGCCGTAGTAAGCGGAGATGATGGCCGTATCCTGGCGTTCGGAGGCAGGCAGCCCTTCATACGCCGCCGTTACCTGGCGCGCGATGTCATCCCAGCCGACGCTGTCCGCGAACAGTTCGTTCTGCGCGTCGAGTCCCAGTGCGTGGATGCGGTTGGGTGGCGTGATCGGCAGCGTCAGCTGCGCAAACACAAGCAACTGAAGCAGGCTCGCCACGACGATCGCCACCTCGAGACCGGTGCGCAGGCGGGGTCGGGGCACCCGAGAGACCGCAATAACGCCTTGCGCGATCGCAATCGGCACGGTGCCGACGGCGTAGTAGGACTTGCCGACGAACAGATAAAGGACGAGAGGCAGTACGCAGGCGATGCTTATCGGCCGCAGTCTCGGGCTGCGGACCAATGAGACCAGTCCCGCGATCCACAGCGGAAGCAGGAAGAAGAGATAGACGAGGATCAGCAGCGCGTTGTCGAGGACGCCGCCACCAGCGCCGCTGTGGTTGGCGACGTAGGTGAGCGTAGGAAAGTCTTCGGTGACCTGCCAGGCGACATTCGGCGCCCAGATCGCCAGGGCGATCGCGGCCGCGATCCATGGGTGCCGCGTTCGTAGCGTGGCGCGCAGCGATGGCGTGACCAGCACCGCGAGCCCGATCGCTGCAACCAAGGCGAGGATAGTGAACTTGACCTCGAGTCCAATTCCGAGCGAGAGGCCGAGGTAGATCCAGTGTCTGGCCCGGCCGTCTACGACCACGCAGAGGAACCAGTAAAGAGACACCATCCAGGTGCACTCGTCGAATGTCACCGTCTGGTACACCCAGTTCGAGCCGAGGAAATAAGGCGCCGTGACCGCGATCAGCAGCGCTAGCGCCTGCATTCGCAGCGAGCCGCCGAGCTTGCGCACGTATGCGCCGGAAAGCGCAACCATGACTCCGCCGAGGAGCGTGGGCAGCACCCGTAGTGCCCACGGCGTCACTCCGAGGATCGACGTATCGAGACGCGCGAGCAGCGGCACGATCGGTGGGAAATCGACGTAGCCGAACGCCGGGTGGCGCCCAGAGTCGAGGTAGTAGAGCTCGTCGGTGTGAAAGCCAAGGGTCCCGTTGGTAGCAAGGTGCAGCGCGACGACGAGCGCACTGGCGCCGGCGAACAAGACGGGCGCGACGACCGGCGACGAACGGCTGGCCGACAGTGCCTTCGCCGCGAGCATCGCCGATACGGTAACAGCGCCCCAGCGCGTGCTCAGTGAGGTGATTCCAGGACGAAGTCGGGACGCGGACCGGGTTGCGACGCTTTTCCGGATCCTCCGGGGGGGACGTATGTACCTTGACGGTTACGTAACCGTTGGGGTACATTGCTGGCTGTGAACCAGTTGTTACTCGCGTTGGGAGATGAGAGTCGACGCACATTGCTCGAGATACTCCGCACCCACCCCGCGACGGCTGGCGACCTGGCCGAGGCTTTGCCGATCGCGCGGCCAGGTGTGTCGCGGCACCTGCGGGTGCTACGAGAGGCCGGACTCGTCGAGGTCGAGTCGCGGGCTCAGCAGCGAATTTATCGGCTGCGGCCTGAGCCGCTCGCGGAACTCGACAGCTGGCTAGAGCGCTATCGGGTCATATGGGAGCAGCGCCTTGGCGCTCTGCACACAGAAGTTGCCCGCGGCAAGCGGGAGAAGGGGAGGACGAAATGAATCGAATCCTGGGCAGCATGCGTCGGATCGACGAGGTCCGAGGTGCGGTGCGCGTCGAGGATGTCTACGACACGGACATCGGCGATCTCTGGTCAGCCGTCACCGAGCCGGCCCGGCTCGCCCGGTGGATCGCGGCGGTAGAGGGTGACTTGAGAGTCGGAGGTACGGTGCAGACGCAGTTCACGAGCACGTGGGAGGGACCCGGACGTATCGACGTCTGTGAGCCGCCCAAGCATCTTGTCGTCACGATGGAGCCCGGAACTGACGACGAGGCTGTGATCGAGGCTTGGCTCACGAGTGAAGGCGAGCAAACGCGGCTGGTCATCGACGAGCGCGGGCTTCCACTCGACGCCCTGTACAAGCATGGGGCGGGCTGGCAAGCACACATCGAGGATCTCGGTCGCTACCTGGCCGGAGGGCAATCGAACTGGAAGGCGCGGTGGACGGAACTCACTCCGGCGTATCAGTCGCTCGGTCTGTCATAAGGAGGACAGATGACCAGGAACCGACGTCCCGGCACTCGAATCCTTGGCAGTCTGCGATCGGAACAAGGCAAAGCGGTCGTTCGCGTCGAGGACCGCTACGACACCGACATCGACGACCTCTGGTCGGCTCTGACACTGCCAGGCCGCTTGGCGCGATGGTTCGGCCAGGTGGACGGCGACCTCCGTCTTGGCGGACAGTTCCATGTCGACCTCGGACCGTATGGGGAGCGCAACGGCCGCGTGGAAGCGTGTGAGCCACGAAGCGACTTCGGGTGACGATGCGAGAATCCGACGAGTCCTTTCGGAAAGATCATGGCGCGCCACCTTTCGACGCGGCCATCGAGGCCGCCCTGACCGCCGACCGGGACCAGACCGTCCTTGTAATCAAGGTCCAGGGCATGCCCTTGGACAGAATCGCCTTCTACGGGGCCGGGTGGCAGATCCACGCGGAGAATCTCGCCACGTACATTGCTGGACGCGATCGAGACGACATAGAGGCGCGATGGAAAGAACTCGTTCCTCCGTTCCAAGAACTGGCGGCTCAAATCGGCTAGTTGCGTTCGAGTTGACTGTTTTCGGGGCGCGCGTGACTGTGGCATCCGCGCGCGCGTCCTCAAATTCTTCTGACTTGTGACGCCTTGCTGCTGAAGCGCTAGTCGGGTGGAGTTCTCTCCGCTCTCGATCCGATCTCGATGGCCCAATGCGACCGAATGCTGCCGCCCGGTTCGAGAACAATCAGGCCGTCGCCGGACTGCAAGGCATTCGGCGCCGCGGTCATCGGCTCGACACCAAGCGAGCGACGACGGCGCTGTACGTCGTGCAACGTATCGGCGGTGAAGGCCATCACGTAGCGGTACGTCTGATCGATCGCAACAGCGATCTCGCGGCCGTTGTTTCCGATGAGCCTCACCCGCGCCATTCCATCGCTGTCACGCGACAGATCTGTGAATGCAGTGTCGAGCTTGGTCGAGGCGATGTCGCGGGGGGCGCGAAAGTCATATGGGGAATCCTTAACTGATCGGCGACCTATCGGGATCTGTCGAGCGTCGGTGTCGAACCACGTCTGCGCGGGCATCTGCAGCTCGCATTCATCAATCTGAGACGTACCGACGGAGATGTAAGGATGAAAGCCGTGCGCGTAGGGAAGCGGATCGCGACCGGCGTTCACCGCGGTGGTCACGACGCTGACCGATTTCGGTTTGACGCTGTACTCGATCGTGACCGAGAGCGCAAATGGATAACCCGCACGCGGATACATGTCCAGGCCCAGGACGGCGCGCGACACGTCACAGTCGAGCACCCCCCACGTCTCCCAGCGGGCAAAGCCATGCAGGGCATTGCCCTTGTCAGGCTCGGTCAGCGGCACTTGATACGTGTGACCGCGAAACGTGTACCGTCCGTCGGCCAGGCGGTTCGGCCAAGGGATCAATGGCTGCCCATAAGCGCCGATGGGGATCTCGTCGGGGTCATACCCGTCAAGCACATGCCAATCACCCTTGGTGAGCTGGCGCATGCCACCCCCGACGGTGACCACGGTCAGCGTCAGGTCACCGGCGGTGAGAACGACCTGCTCGCCAGACGCGATCAGCCGCCCGGTTCTCACCATCAACTGCGCGTCAGCTCCGCGCTTGGCTGGATGACGTTGCTCTCGGTGCTCGGCATCTGCGCCGAAGTGAGCGCGACGGCCGCCGAGATGTGGGAGAGATGGGTGAGAGCCTGCGGGAAGTTGCCCAGCATCTCACCGTTTCGCTGGTCGTACTCCTCGGCGAAAAGGCCGAGGTCGTTGCCGGTCGCGAGCGCCCGGTCGAAGACAACACGCGCAGCGTCGAGCTGGCCCTGCCGTGCCAGGCACTCAGCAAGCCAGAACGTACAGGCGAGAAATGAGCCTTCGCGTCCGCCGACGCCGTCGTCGGTCTTGGCGGTCCTGTATCGCAGGACGAGGCCATCCGCTTCCAGTTCTTCGCGGACGGCCGTGACGGTGCCGATCATCCGCTCGTCGTCGTAGTCCACAAAGCCGACGCTCGGCAGCAGCAAGAGCGCCGCATCGACATTGGCGCTTCCGAACGCCTGGCGGTACGTCCCGCGTTTGGCGTCGTAACCCTTGGTGTCGATGGCCCTCCGCACCGCGGCGCGAGCCGACTCCCATCGCCGCGTCGGGATCTTGCGCATCGAGTGCTCGGCCAAGCGCAGGCCGCGGTCGATCGCTGCCCAGCACATGACCTTGGAATGGACGAAGTGCTGGGGCTCGCCGCGGATCTCCCAGAGCCCGTGATCGGGTTCGGACCACCGGTCCACCGCCATCTCGACCACTTCGTAGAGGAATCGCCAGTAGTCGTCGTCCGGTGAGTGGCCGAGCAGATGCCACCGCCACGTCAGCTCGAGCAGCTCACCGTAGGCGTCCATCTGGAGCTGGCTCGCGGCGAGGTTGCCGATCCGTACAGGCCGGGCGCCGCCATACCCATCCAGCGGCAGCTCGATCTCGGTGAGCCGCCGCTCGCCACCCGGCCCGTACATGATCTGCAGCTCGGCCGCGCTGCCTGCAGCGCTTCGCTGGATGAACCGCCGGAACGCCTCGGCCTCCAGGAAACAGCCGATGTCGGTGAGCGAACGGACGCTGAAGCTCGAGTCCCGGATCCAGCTGTAGCGGTAGTCCCAGTTCCGATGGCCATGAGGCGACTCGGGCAGCGACGTCGTCGCGGCCGCGACGATGGCCCCGCTCTCCCTCTGGCTCAGCGCCTTGAGGGCGAGCGCCGACCGGATCACGCCGGGCCGGTAAATGCCTTCGAGTGAGATCTGGCCCGACCACCGCTGCCACCACTGGACCGTGCCGTCGACCCATGCATCGACGTCCCTCGGCTGCGAAAACGCGGGCGGCGACTCGGTCGGACGCACGAATTCCATGCACAGGCGCAGCCTCTCCTGCGCTCGGACAGTGAACGCACCGACGAGGTCGTGACGGCCGTCGCGTTCGAGCTCCGCGTCTGAGGTGATGACGAGGCCGTCACTCCCGCCGAGTGCGCGGTACAGCCGCCGGCCCTGATAACGCAGCCACGGCTTGACCTCGGCGTAGTCGAAGCGGACGCGCAAAGCGAGATGAAAGTCGACGCGGCCGCGAACACCTTCGATGATGCGGACGAGCCTGCATCTCCGGGTGTCCTCTTCGTCGACGACGAGACAGTCGACGAGGCGCGCCTCCCCTCCCGCCGACGAGAAGATCGTCGACAGGACCATGCTGCCTTCGACGTAGGACCGAAACGACGAGTGATGGGGATCGGCCGGCTCGATCGAACAGTAACCGCCGTTGTGCCAATCGAGCAGGCGGCCGAAGCAGCTGGCCGAATCGACCCTGGGCGCACACCACCAATCGATCGAACCGTTGCGATGGACCAGTGCCGCCGACCGGCAATCGCTGATCAGCGCGTAGTCGGCGATTGGCGGATAGGCGGCGTGCGTTGGCGTGGACGCGACGGTTTGCGTCGTGTGCGCGGCCTGATGACCGTTGCGTCCCGACATCAGATCCCGACCACCCGGCTGTAATACGCATGGTCCTCACGCCATCCGCCGTAGCCGAGACCGATGCGCCGGTAGTTGCGGACGAACGCTATCTCGCGGATCCACTTGACCATCTTGAAACCGAGTTGCGACTCCACTCGCAGTCGCAGCGGCGCACCGTGCTCGACGGGCAGCGGCGCTCCGTTGAACTCGTACGCGAGGATCGTTTGCGGGCGAAGCGCGAGGTCGACGTCCAGGGTCTCGTAGTAGTAACCGTCCTCGCCTTGCGTTTTCGATTTGTCGTCGAACGCGTAGAACACGATGTAGCGTGCCGACGGGAGGATGCGGCAGCGCTCCATCAACGTCGAAAGCGGAACGCCTCGCCACTGCGCGATCCCGCTCCAACCTTGAATGCAGTTGTGTCGCGTGACCTGCGTGGCCGAAGGCATCCGGCGCAAGTCGTCGAGGGACAGCTCGAGATCGCCGGCGATCTCGCCTCGGATCTTGAGGGTCCAGCCCGAGAAGTTGCGTTCGGCGAGTCGTCGGTACTCGGCGTCGGGAGGCGGGTAACCGTTGACCCAGAAGTAGCGCGTCACGTCAGCCGGCGAATAGTCCTGTCGCGAGTCGAGCCCACGCGAGAGCACGCGCTGGATCGGATCCACGATGCGCCCGAGCGCGGTCTGTGTCTGCCGAGGGTTGCGCCGGCCGACCAATGTCACGACCACGTTGACGACGAGTACGAACGCAATGCCAACAGCTCCCGCCGTCAGGGCCGCTGCCGGCGATGCCGCAGGGTTGGCGAGTGCGATCGCGGCCAGCTCTTTCGGCAACCCGTGCGCCACCACCATGGCCGTGTGGACGACGACGAAGGCACCGAAGAGCAAAAGACACACGAAATGAATCGTGCGTGCGGCCTGGCGCGTGCCGAACAATCGCGTGTACCACGGAAACCGGCCGGCGACGGCCGGCGACATAGCCGCGCCCGTTGCGATCTGGAGCGGAGCCAGCAAGAAAACTACGCCGAAGTACGCCAGCTGCTGAAGCGGGTTGTACGGCTGTCCGGCCGGCGGCTCGGCAAGGTGAAAGTGCAGATACGTGTTGGCGGCGGCGACCGCATCCGGAAACACGCTCCAAGACGTCGGAACGATGCGGCGCCATTCTCCCGTCAGCAATAAGAGAAGGACGTAGACGCAGCCTGTCGCGAGCCAGGCGATCGCGACGAAAAGGTGCCAGTGCCGGCCCACACCCAGGCCACCTGTCGCGCCCTTGCCTCCGGGTAGCGCCAGCCATGACGGCACGTCTGCCTCCTCGTCGAGCGACTGGTACAGACGTCCCGCGGGCACGGGTTTGCGGGTGAACTTCAAGACCTCGCGGCCTGGAGTGCAGCCGTCGTCGAGAAACAGGCGGGGGAACGAGGCCAGGATCTGGATCCCGCTGCGCGCGAGCAGGACCAGGAACAGCAGGTTCAGAAAATGTGTGGCACTGATCCAGACCGGGAAGTCGGTCTGGCTCATGCCGCGCGATACCGCTCGGCGTCGCGCCGCTTCAGTTCGAGGCCGAGCCCCGGCCTATCGGCATGGGGAGCGAGATCACCGCCGACGCGATTGGGAAGGCCCTCGAACAGCATGTCTTCTATGCGCGCGTGGTCGTGAAAGTACTCGACGTGCGAGAGCTGCGGCACCGCACAACCGACGTGGGCGTGAATCGTCGGCGAGCAATGCGCCGAAAACCGCAGGCCGGCGGAGTAGGCGATATCGCCGGCGATCAGAAAACCGGTTACGCCGAGGCAGCGCGTGGCGTCGGCCTGGAGGATGTCGACCGCGCCGGCGTCGACGATGGCGGCGAACGACCATGGGTCCCAGGCGTATTCCCCTGCCGCGACGTCTTGCGAGATCGACCGCCGCACGACGTGCATCTCCCTGAGCTGATCGGAGCTGACCGGCTCCTCGAAGTAGTTGGTGACGCCCTCGACGTTGTGCGCGAGCCGGATCGCCTGCTTGGTCGAGTACGCGCCGTTGGCATCGATGAACAGCTCCGCAGTCGGTCCGATCGCCTCGCGCGCAGCCGTGATGCGTGCAAGGTCGGTGTCGATCTGCGTCCCCCACGACGTGCCGATCTTCATCTTCACGCGGGGAATGCCTGACGCGGCCCAACCACCGAGCTGCTCGGTGAGCTCGTCGACGGTGTACGAGGTGAAGCCGCCGCTGCCGTAGATCGGCACGGATGTGCGGGACGGTGCGAGAGCGCGATACAGCGGAAGCCCTTGTGCGCGCGACCAGAGGTCCCAAAGCGCGACATCGACCGCGGAGATGGCCGTGGCCCCGATCCCGTGGCGCCCGACGTTGCGAACGGCGGCGACCATGGCGTTCCAGGCCGCGCGCACGTCACTCAGGTCGAGGGCATCGATCGCCGGCTGAAGCACCTCGTGGACGACCGTGGCGGCGGCGGCGCTCGCATAGGTCCAGCCCAGCCCATAGCCGCCGTCGCTGGAACGAGCCTCGACGAGGACCACAGTGGTCGAGTCCCAGGCGATGGTGCCGTCGGCTTCGGGCCGGTCGGTCGGGATGCGGAGCACCGTGGTCTCGAGCGATCGCAACCTCACTCGACACGCAGCCTCGGCACCGTCGGCGGTTCCAGAACTCCGATCACCCAGTCGGCAGCCACGTGAAGGCGGTCACGCCAGTCGCCGAGCTTCATCAGGTAGACGGCGCGCCACAGCATCTGCGCCGTCCAACCGGAGAG
>DASSLJ010000169.1:0-2518 GCA_035689585.1 Candidatus Dormiibacterota bacterium | reverse complement strand
CCTGTCTTCAGCACCTCGACCGCCTGACGTGGATCGAGCGGGATGCGGAGCGTCCGTCGGAAGTCGCCGCCGGTGCCCAACGGGACCATCGCGAGCTTGCTCGACGTCGGGATCGGAGCGCCGTTCCGGAAGAACCCGTTGACGACCTCGTTGAGCGTGCCGTCGCCGCCGACGGAGACGATCAACGGCCGCGACTGCAGCACCTCGCGCTGCGCGATCTCGGTCGCCTCGAGAGGCCGAGTCGTCAAGACGCTTTCGTACGGCAGACCGCTCGACGGCAGCCACGACTCGACCGCAGCCCACTCGCGGCCGGCCCGCCCGGCGCCTGACGCGGGGTTGACGATGAACAGGATCGGGGCGGCTATGACCGGCCTCCGACTGCGCGTGGATTCATCACGCGCTCAGGGTCAAGCCCGTCTCGCACCGCCGTCCAGACGCGCATCCAACCTCCCAACTCGCCGGCCACCCATCTCGATCTCACCTGGCCGGTGCCGTGATGGTGGCTGATAGTCGCACCAAGCTCGGTCGCGGCGCTCATCGCGCCTTCCCAGGCGCGTAGGTAGGCCGCCCGAGCCTCCGGCTCCCCTTCCGCCGAGCCGCCGAACGTGAAGTACGCGCAGCAGCCCTGCTCGTAGGCATGACTGAAGTGGCATAACGCCAGTCCGCCGACGGCTATTGCGGTCTTGACCCTCGTGTGCAGCTCCGGCATGACGGTCCACGGTGCCGCGAGCTCGATCGTGTCGAGGTACGAGCCGGGCGGCTCGAGGAACGTTTGCAGACGCTCGGCGGAGAGATCGAAGCGGTGGCGCTGCCAGCGCTTCCACGGTTCGTCACCGAGCGGCCGTCCGTGCTTGGCGAATATCTCGACAGCTCCTGCTTCAGCCTCGGCGATCGAATTCAAGCCCGCGGTCGCGACGACGAGGGCGCATTCGCCGCTGTCGAGGTCGAAACCGTTGAACGCGGCATCCTCGGAGTCGTACAGCCGCATCACCAGCGGGCGGATCTCGGCCTGCATGACGGCGCGCATGCACTCGAGGCCCGATCTCAAATCCTTGAACGCAAAGCCTCGTCCGATGGTCGCTTCGGGCAGCCGATGCACGCGCAGCACCGCTCCGAGCACCACCCCCAGCGCTCCCTCGGCTCCGAGGAACAGCTCGTGCAGCGCCGGTCCGACCGCCGACCGTGGGCCCGGCCGCGGAGCGGCGAATGTACCGTCGGGTAGAACGACCGCAAGCGACAGGACCATGTCCTCGATGCTTCCGTAGCGACTCGACTCCTGTCCGGACGAGCGGGTCGCGATCAGTCCTCCAATCGTCGTGCCCGGCAGCGAGCTCGGGTAGTGGCCCAGGGTCAATCCCTTCGCGTTCAGCTGCTGCTCCAGGGCGTACCCGTTGACGCCGGCCTCACACCTGCACGTCAGGTTGATGTCGTCGACCTCGAAGACTCGATCGAACGCCCCCATGTCGAGGACCAGCTCACCCTTCATTGGGCCGACTGCGCCACATACGCCGCTGCCGCCACCCATCGGAGTGACGGCCACTTGATTCATCGCAGCCCACCGCAACAGCGCCGTCACCTGCTCGCGGTTGCCAGGGCGCGCGACGAGGACATCGGACGACCTCTCGCCCGCGCGCTCTTCCATGAGTCGGAGCGGCCACATGTCGCGCACCGGTCGCTCATCGACAGCCGAAGGGCCGACGATCTTCTCGACTTCGGCTCTCAAGACACGATGCGGCGGGTCTCGGCCACGTCCTGCTTCAGCTGGCGGACGAGGTCCTCGGCGGACGCGAACTTGATGTCCGCATGCAGGTACTGCGCGAAGCGCAGCTCGAGCCGCTGCTGGTAGAGATCGCCTTCGAAGTCGAGCAGGAACGCCTCGACCTTCAACTCGGTCCCGCCGAAGGTCGGGCGGTAGCCGACCGACAGCGCGGCCACGAAATCACCTTCGGGTGCACGAACTCGACCGGCGTATGCACCCAACGCGGGAACGAGCTTGTTGGGCTCGGGGCTGATGTTCGCCGTCGGAAAACCAAGCGTGCGACCGACCTGTGCGCCCGCCTCGACAGGGCCAGACATCGCGAACTCGCGTCCCAGCATGCGGTTCGCGTCGTGAACCTCGCCCTGAGTGACGAGGCGACGGATCTCCGAGCTGTGCAGGTCGCGGCCGTCGATCTTGAACGGCGGCACGACGTCGACCTCGTGGCCGTGCGCTCGCAGCCACTCGACGTTGCCCGTCCGTCCACGACCGAACGCGAAATCGAAGCCGATGACCCAGCGCCGGATCTCCATCGACGCGGAGACCCGGTCGATGAACTCCTGGGGCGAAAGGCTCGCCAGCTCGCGGTCGAAGCGCAGCACGATCGCGTGGTCGACGCCGGCCTTCTCGATCAGCGCCAGCTTTTCGTGCAGCGTGGTGATCGACGACGGGCAGTTGGCGGGGTCGAGCACACACCGGGGATGCGGCTCGAAGGTGATGAGCGCTGATTGTCCGCGCGTTTGTTTTGCAGCCTGAACGGTG
>DASSLJ010000168.1:0-7244 GCA_035689585.1 Candidatus Dormiibacterota bacterium | reverse complement strand
TAGACCGCGACAGCGATCACGAGGAGCGGCGTGAAGAGCGTGACGGCGGATAGAAGGCTCGAGGTCGTGACGATCGACGTGAGGCCACCACCAAGCGCGCTCGACTGTGATCGCATCACCTCGGCGGCCACCGGGTTCGCGTAGCCCGATTGGACGAGCGCGAGGGCCGGGCCGGCGACGAGCACCAACAGCGCTATCGCCATCGAGACGATTGGAAATGTCTCATTCGCGGGATGTCCGCGGCCGCCCGGCAGACCGATCGCGCGCGCAGCCGCGACCACCCACACCGCCCATGCGCCGGCCGCCGCAAGACCGATGAACCCGAGAAAATCACCGGCCTCGAACGCGGCCTCGATGCCGAGCACGCGCGCCGCGAACGTCACGCTCGGTGGCAGGCCGACCGCCGCTGCGATCGCAACCAGCGATTCGATGCCGGCGCGGTCGGGAAGCAGCGACAGGCACGCGATCAAGGCGGATGCCGCGGCGAGCAACACGATGCCAGTCGCAAGGCCGAGCGGCGAACCAAGCGCGATCGAGGTGAGCGCAAAACCGCCGAAGCCCGGCACGACCTCCGCGAGAAATTCACGCCGCGTCGTCGCGGCCTGCGCGCGGGCCGCTGCGAAGAGAGCAACGGCAAGACCGAGTATTGAAAGCAGCACGTTGAACGCAGTCGCGGGATAGTGCCCGTCGCCCAGCTCGTACACGCGAACGAGCAGGTAGAACCCAAGCGGGAAGAGGATCGCGACCGTGATGCCGGAGGCGCGAAGCGAAGGCCGCCCCCACAGCTGCGCGGGCCACGAGCGCCACGGCACCAGCCCTGACACGAGGACCGCCGAGGCTGCGAGCAATGTGAACAGTGGAGGCGTGACAAGGGCCACCGGCACCGCCGAGTAGACCGCGGTGCCGCCGCCGACCTGGAGGATGACGCCGACCAGCGCCAGGCCGAGCCAACCCGCGAGCAGGAACGCCCACGATGGGCGCACCGCGTCGGGGTCTTCGGTGTCGAGCAGGACGACGGCAACGGTCGCCGCGGTGCCACCCGCGATCGCGGTGAGGACGACGCCTCCCGATTCGATGGCCGCGAGCGAGGCGACGACGCCAAGCAAAGCGATGGCCGCGTCCGGCCACAAGCGCGGTTGCAGAGTGAGGAGGACCGCCGCCGGGACCGCGACCATCAGGCCGAACGCGAAGCTGACCGCGTCGAGACGCACATCGAGGCCCGAGCCGAAGCCGAGCTGGCCGAGAACGAGTTCGAGCGAAGAACGGATCGGGAGCCAGACGGCCAAGAGCCCACCGACCGCCGCCCACGCTCCGACCGCCGCAGCGGGCCGGCCGAGGTTCACGCCGGCGAACCCGAAGATCGCGATCACGGCCGCGGCGGCAAGGGGCAGAACGACGGGCACGACGACGGCGGCTGACGGCATCGAGTGGGGTCTAGCGTAGCGACGCCGGAATCCGACGCGGATTCGCGGCATCGACGGCCGGAGCCAAGGAGACGACGAGCACGCGACGAAGCGCACCGTCGTGCGCGACGGAGCGAGCACAGGAGTCGACGCAGGCTTGCGCGGCGAAGCCGCCCGGCCGTCTAGGCCGCGAAGGCGCGAGGAGGTTCGGAGTCGTTACGCTACTGTCCGGCGGTCAGTCGTTCCAGCGCTTCGCGGATTCCGATCGCCCGCTCTTCGAGGTTGGCGACAACCTCAGCAGGGGCTTTGTCCCGGAAGTCCGGGTTCGCGAGTTTCGCCTCCGTCTTCTCGAGATCTTCCTGCAGCCGCTTCCGCTCTCGGTCGCGCCGCGCGTCGCCGGTGCCCGCGGGAAAGCTGACCTTTCCGGCGACAACTGCGAGCGGCGTGCCCACGGCCCCAAGCTCGTCGACTAGCTCCAGGTGCGCAAGCTTCGCAGCGAGGCCGGCGACGGCGTTCCCAATCGAACGGTCGAGCTCGAGCGCGCCTCCTCGCGGAGGCGCCCCCGCCGACTGGCGGTGGCCGCGCACCTCTTCGACGATCTTGATCACGAGACCGAAGTCGACCTCCGCTTCGGGATCGACGAACTGCGGGTCGGGCCAGGGCTGACGCATGACGTAGTCGCGTGAGCCGGGGAGACGCGACCAGAGCTCTTCGGTAACGAACGGCATCATCGGGTGGAGCAGGCGCAGAAGGTTGTCGAGACAGAAGTAGGCGACATCCTGCGCAGCCTGGTCGCCGTCGCGCAATCGATCCTTGATCGCCTCGAGATACCAGTCACAGAACTCGTTCCAGGCGAACGCGTAGGCGGCGTTGATCGAATCCTGGAATGCGAATCCGTCGAGCCCTTGAGCGATCGCGGCGGCCGCATTGGTGAGGCGCGAAAGGATCCAGCGATCTTCGAGGTGCTCCTGGCGCTCGATGAACCCGGGTGTCTGTGCGGTCTGCTCGCCCGGCGAACTGAGGATCAGGCGCGTCGCGTTCCACAGCTTGTTGCAGAACCGCCGGTAGCCCTCGACACGGCTCTCGTCGAAGCGGACGTCCTGGCTCGACATCGCGACCGACGCGGACCACGCGCGAAGCGCATCGGTGCCGTACCTCGCGATCAGCAGACGCGGATCGACGCCCGTACCGAGCGACTTGGACATCCGCCGTCCGTCCGCGGCCTGCACCTGGCACGTGATGGCAACGTCGGCGAACGGCACCTCGCCCATGAACTCGAGGCCCGTCATGATCATCCGGCTGACCCAGAGGTTGATGATCTCGCGCGCCGTCACGTTCAGCTGGTTGGGATAGAAGGCGCGCAGATCGTCGGTGTCCTCCGGCCAACCAAGCGTGGCGAAGGGCCACAGAGCGGACGAGAACCACGTGTCGAGCACATCGGTGTCCTGCGTGAGGTTTGCGTCGCCGCATTCCTCGCACCGCTCCGGAGATTCGACGGAAACCGTCGTGTGACCGTTGGCGCAGTAGTACACGGGCACGCGATGGCCAAGCCAGAGCTGGCGGCCGATGTTCCAGTCGTGCAGGCCGTGCAGCCAGTCGAGGTACGTGCGCTCGTATCGCTCGGGATGCCAGCGCACTTTGCCGGCTGCGGACGCTTCGAGGGCTTTGTCGCGCATCTCCTCCATGCGCAGCCACCACTGCTCACTGATCAACGGCTCGATCACGGATTTGCACCGGTCGCAGTGGCCGACCTCGTGGATGTAAGGCTCCTCCTTGACGAGGAGGCCTTGCGCCTTGAGGTCGTCGACGATGCGCTTGCGTGCCTCGAGCGCCGGCATGCCGTCGTAGGGCAGACCGGGCACATTCATGCTGCCGTCCTCGTGCATGCCGTTGACGATCTCGAGCCCGTGGCGCTGTCCGATCTCGTAGTCGAGCGGGTCGTGGCCAGGCGTGACTTTGAGAGCGCCCGTGCCGAACTCGGTCTCGACCGCGTCGTCTGCGACGATCGGCAGCTTGCGGCCGACCAGCGGCAGGACCGCCGTTTTGCCGATCAGCTTCTTGTACCGCGCGTCCTGCGGGTTCACCGCCACGCCGGTGTCGGCGAGCATCGTTTCGGGCCGGACCGTGGCGATCGTCACGTCGCCGCCGCCCTCCACCGGGTACTTGATGAAGTACAGCGTGTCCTCGTGCTCCTTCCATTCGACCTCGAGGTCCGAGATCGCCGAGCGATCGTGCGGACACCAGTTGACTATGCGTGGCGCGCGGTAGATCCAGCCGCGGTCGTAGAACTCCACGAAGGCCGTCATCACCGAGCGGTAGTACGGAGGGTCCATCGTGAAGCGCAGCCGCGACCAGTCGAGCGAGATGCCGAGGATGCGGTCCTGGCTGACGATCGTCTCGCCGACGTCGCGGTACCACTCGTCGACGCGCGAGGTGAACGCGTCACGTCCGAGCTGCTCTTTGGTCATGCCTTCGGCCGCGAGCTGGCGCTCGATCACGTTCTGGGTCGCGATCGCGGCGTGATCGGTGCCGGGGAGGAACAGGACCTCGTCGCCGACCATGCGGTGGTATCGCGCGCAGATGTCCTGCAGCGTGTGGTTCAGCGCGTGGCCCATGTGCAGCTCGCCGGTAATGTTCGGCGGCGGGAGGCATATGCAGTATTTCGGCTTGTCGCTGTGCGCGTCGGCGACGAACAGGCCGTCGGCCTCCCAACGCGCGTACCAGCCGGCCTCGATGGCCTGTGGATCGAATGCCTTCGGCATCTCAGTCGCGGTTATTGGGCGTGCTTCATCCATGTGGTTGGCCTATGGACGCCGGCGGAAAGGTCGCGCCTAGCGCGACTGAGCCGGCGTGGGTACGGATACGCGTACGTCGCGGCTCATGGTGTAACGAATCTTAGCGTCAGCAGGCGTTGTCGCCGTCGAAGCCGCCATTCGCGAACTGGCTGAGCCAGATCGGGTTCGAGTCGAAGCCGCCGGAAGAGGCGCAGGAGCCGCCGGCACCCGCGATCCACTGTGCAGAGGTACCGGTCGGCGTGTAAACCGCCGCGCTTCCGGTGATCGTCGACCAGCTGTGCCGTGTCGAGTAGACCCCGACCGGCACGTTGGGATAGAGCTGGAGGAGGCGGTCGACGGCGCCCTGGATGGTCGCCTGGTTGAGGCTGAGGCTGCTCGTCGACCAGCTGTTGCCGGTCTCGACGTCGAGCCACCACATCGCGGCGTCGAGGCCGCTCGCCTGGTTGGCCGCATAGTCGGCTTCGCTGCAGCCGATCTCCCAGGCCTGGCTTGGGCCCGCCGAGCACGGCGTCGTGATGTTCTTGCGGTACGCGCCGGAGTACCCGGTGTTGAGGTACAGCGACGGCGTGCCCGACGCTGCTGCGTGCGTGTACAGCTTCCCGAGGCACGAGTAGCCGCTGAACGGCCGGCCGTTGGTCACGCCGACGATGCCGAACGCGCCAGTCGGCAATGTCGCGCTGGTGCACTGCGGATACGAGATGTCGTAGCCGGCTGTGCCGCTCTGGTACGGCCCCGTAGCGTGCGCCGCGAGGACGTTGAGGATCAATACCGAGACCACGATGGGTCCGCCGAAACCAAGGAACCTCGTGGCTCGGATCAGGCCGACTCTCCAACCGCGCGGGCGGGACCTTCGGTTTCTTCGGCCACCTCGAACTCCGGCTCGAGCGCATCCCGAATCGAACGCTCGGAGATGATGCAGCGCTTGATCTCGGGTCGCGACGGGATCTCGAACATCGAGTTGAGAAGCGCCTCCTCGATGATCGATTTCAACGCGCGCGCGCCTGTCCCACGCAACAGCGCGAGCTCGGCGATCGCGTCGAGTGAACCCTTCTGGAAGACGAGCTCGACGTTGTCCAGCGAGAAGAACTTCTGGTACTGCTTCACGAGCGCGTTCTTCGGCTCGGTGAGGATGCGGACGATGTCCTGCTGGTCGAGGTGATGCAGGGTCACGATGATCGGCAGGCGGCCGATGAACTCGGGGATGAACCCGTACTTCAAGAGGTCCTGCGGCTGCAGGTACTTCAGCGTCTCGGACATGACCTTCTTCTCGAGGCGATTGTTCGGAGCGCCGAAACCGATCGCGCGCCGCCCGATGCGCTGCTCGACCACCTTGTCGAGACCGTCGAACGCGCCGCCGCAGATGAACAGGATGTTGGTCGTGTTGATCTGGATGAAGTCCTGGTGCGGGTGCTTGCGTCCACCCTGCGGCGGAACGTTGGCGACCGTGCCTTCGAGGATCTTGAGCAAAGCCTGCTGCACGCCCTCACCGCTGACGTCGCGCGTGATCGACGGGTTGTCCGACTTGCGCGCGATCTTGTCGATCTCGTCGATGTAGATGATTCCGCGCTCGGCGCGGCTGATGTCGAAGTCCGCTGCCTGGATCAACCGCAGCAGGATGTTCTCCACGTCCTCGCCGACGTAGCCGGCCTCGGTGAGGCTTGTCGCATCCGCGATCGCAAACGGGACGTCGAGGATCTTCGCCAGCGTTTGCGCGAGATACGTCTTGCCGCAGCCCGTCGGTCCGACGAGCAGAACGTTGGATTTCGTGAGCTCCACGTCACCGACCGACTTGGAGGCGGAGATTCGCTTGTAGTGGTTGTAGACCTGCACCGAAAGTACTTTCTTCGCGCGCTCCTGGCCGATCACGTACTGGTCCAGAGCGGCGCAGATCGTCTTCGGGTTGGGGATGAAGCCGGTCTTCTGCTTCTTCTGACCGGCGGAGCGGTTGTCGTCCTCGAGAACCTCCTGGCAGAGATCGATGCACTGGTCGCAGATGAATACGCCTGGGCCTGCGACCAGCTTGCGCACCTGGTCCTGGCCCTTGCCGCAGAAGCTGCAGCGGGTGTAGCGACGGCGGTCTTCTCGTTCGTTCATTGGTCCCTAGTTCGTGTCCTTAAGGTGATGCGGGCGCCGGGGGATTATGGCCCCACAGCATCTCGTTGGCAAGGCTTATGCACTCGCTGCAGATGAACACTCCCGGCCCGGCGATGAGGCGAAGGCCTCGCTCGCCTTGAGCCTTGCCGCAGAACGAGCACTTCGCGCGATGCCTGGTGGCTTCGTCTCGCTTCGTTCTACGTCGGAAGATCATCCGGCGGCGACCTTTTCCTTCTCTTTCTCGGTTTCCTTGGTCTTGTCCCCCAACCCGGGCTTCTGCGGCGTAAGGATGATGTCGTCGATCAATCCGTACTCCTTCGCGGCCTCCGCCGTCAAGAAGTAATCGCGCTCGGTGTCTTGCGTCACCTTCTCGATCTTCTGCCCGGTGTGGCGCGCGAGGATCTGATTCAGCTGCTCCCGCGTGCGCAGGATCTCTTTGGCGTGGATCTGGATATCGGTGGCCTGACCTTGCATGCCGCCCCACGGCTGGTGGATGAGGATGTTCGCGTGCGGCAGCGCGAAGCGCTGACCGTGCGCCCCACCGGCGAGCAAAACCGCGGCCATTGAATAAGCCATGCCGATGCAGATCGTCGACACCGGCGGCTTGATGTACTGCATCGTGTCGTAGATCGCGAGGCCCGCGGTGACCTGGCCGCCAGGGCTGTTGATGTAGAGCGCGATCTCTTTCTCGGGATCTTCCGACTGCAGGAACAGCAGCTGCGCGACGACGAGGTTGGCGACCTGGTCATCGATCGGAGTCCCGATGAAGACGATGCGCTCCTTCAGGAGCCGCGAGTAGATGTCGAAGGCCCGCTCGCCGCGCCCCGTGTTCTCCACGACCATCGGAACGAGGTAGCTGGATGGACCCTGGAACCGGGTCAAATCGCGCACAACGTCATTCTAGACACGGCCTCCCGGGGTGCCGTCAAGATGTGGCACGCCGGCGCGAGGG
>DASSLJ010000167.1:0-4952 GCA_035689585.1 Candidatus Dormiibacterota bacterium | reverse complement strand
ACGCGGTGCTAAGTTAAGGGTTCGCTAATTCTTGTTTGGGGGGTTGAAGGTGAATCGCACACGCTTCGTCGGTGGGCTGGTGGCAGCCGTCATGGTGGCCGCTTGTGGGTCCAGCGGTGGAGGCGGTGGCGGTTCCTCGTCGAATTCCTACTCCGGCAAGACGATTCAGCTCGGCGCAGTCCTCTCGATCACTGGCGCCGGCGGCGTTTATGGACCGCAGACTCGCGACGGCATGATGCTCGCGGTCGATCAGATCAACCAGTCGGGCGGCGTCAACGGTGCTCAGATCAACCTGACCGTCGAAGACGACACCTCTGACAAGGCGACCTCCGCCGCAAAGGCGCAAACCTTGATCCAGCAGAACAACGTGCTGGCCATGCTCGGGCCGACGCTGTCCAACTCCGCGGTCGCCGTTCACCCGCTCGCGGAGAGCCTGAAGGTGCCGATCCTTGCGACGAGCACCACGGGCATCCACATCGTCCCGGACTGCAACTTCCCAACCGAGACGCCATGCCAGTACGTCTTTCGCGACAGCCTCGGTGAGCAGACGGCGATCCCCGACAACATCAAGTCCTACGTCAATGACGCGCACCCCAAGACCGGTGTGCTGCTGGTGGCGCAGGACGACAAGTTCTCCAGCGACGGCGGCACGATCGTGCAGAACACGGTCGGTCAGTACGGGATCGACCTTCTCAAGACGATCAAGTTCAACAAGGGCGAGGCCGACCTCTCGCCGTACGTCACGCAGGCCGTGCAGCTCAAGCCGGACGTGATCTTCATCACGTCTCTCGGAGCGATCCCGGCCAAGATCATGACCGCGGCACGCAACCAGGGCTGGCAGGGACAGTTCCTCGGCGGCAACGGCTTCAACACCGCGGTCGTCTCCGCCCAGGCGGGCGCGGCCGGTAAGGGCGCGCGCAGCGCAAGCGCGTGGTTCATCGGCAACACGTTTCCGTCCAACGCCGATTTCGTCAGCGCGTACAAGGCGAAGTACAGCAAGGATCCCGACCAGTTCGCGGCGCAGGGCTACACGGGCATCAAGATCATGGCCGACGCAGCCAAGCGCGCCAACCTGACGTTCACCGACATGACCGGCGATCGGGACAAGATGCGCAAGGCGATGGAGAGCGTCAACATCCAGACGCCGCTCGGACCGTTCCAGTTCACGTCGACACACGACGTGAAGCAGACCGTCTGGGTCATCGCGATGGACGGCAACGGCGGATTCACGCTCGTCCACCAGATCCAGCCTGGTTCGTAAAGCATTGGGGGAGCACCACCCGCTCCCCCAACTCTTTTCCTAACCTGACGCGCTGATGGATCAACAGATCCTCAACGCGATCTTCATCGGGTCCATCTACGCGCTGTTCGCGGTCGGCTACACGCTGGTGTTCGGCATCCTCGACATCCTCAACCTCGCGCACAGCGCCGTCTTCATGCTTGGCGCCGCGTTCACGTATTCGCTCGTCGTCAACCACGGACTGCCGTTCGCGGAAGCGTGCGTTCTCGGTGTCGCCATATCGGCGGTGATGGGACTGGTCATCGAGTTCTTGTGCCTGCGACCACTGCGCCGCCGGCAGGCGCCTCCGATCGCCGCACTGATCTCGACGATCGGTCTGGCGCTCGTGATCGTGGCCGCGATCGAGCAGGGACGGCCAGGCACTCTGACCTCGTGGCTGTGGGTCGACGGCGCGAACTCGGTCGCGTTTCCGAACAGTACCTTCCCCGACCCCGTGTGGCACGTGGGTGACTTGACCCTGGAGGCGAGCAAGGCGGCCGTCGTGCCGATCTCGATCGCGCTGATGGCGGTGCTCGGCTACGTGATGCGATTCACCCAGGTCGGACGAGGGCTCCGCGCGGTTGCAGAGAATCCACGTGCCGCGCGCCTGATGGGCCTCGACGTCGACCGGATGATCACGCTCACGCTCGTCATCTCGTCAGCGCTCGGCGGCCTGGCGGGAATCCTGTTCGGCATCGCGCTCGGCGACATCAGCCCTTACATCGGACGCGACAGCGTCGAGGTGCGCGGGCTTGCGGTCATCGTCCTCGGTGGGATGGGGAGCATCCCTGGCGCAGTGATCGGCGGCTACGTGCTCGGCGCCATCGAAGTCCTCGCGCTCGTCACCCTCGGCAGCAACGCGCGCGGCGGCGTGGCGTTCGCTGCCTTGTTCCTGATGCTGGTCCTGCGGCCGCAGGGCCTGTTCGGAACGCGTTTGCGCGAGCGGATTTAAAGCGTGGACTTCTTCATATCGCTGTTCAGCGATCCGGTCGGATTCTGGAATTCGCACACGCTCTTGATCTCGCAGATCGGGATCAACGGGATCCTCGCCGTCTCGATGTTCGTCGTCCTTTATTCAGGACAGCTGTCCCTCGCGGCCCCAGGGTTCATGGCGATCGGTGCGTACACGTCGGTGCTCATGGACCTGTACTGGCACACGCCTTATGTCGTGAATGTTCTCGTCGCCGTGGCGCTGGCGGGAGTGGTCGGCCTGCTCGTCGGTCTCCCCGTGCTGCGCCTGCGCGGAGTGTTTCTCGCGATCGCAACGATCGGTTTCGTCGAGGCGCTGCGCCTGGGAGTCATCCTCAACCTGCCCATCACGGGCGAAGGCCTCGGTCTCAAGAACCCGAACGCCGACCCGCTCGGTGGCGTGCCGGAGATCCTGATCTCGCTTGTCGTCATCGCATTCGTCACATGGCGGCTGACGAAGGGCAGGCTGGGAAATGCGTGGTCCGCCATCCGCCAGGACGAGATTGCCGCGCTGAGCCAGGGCATCTGGGTCGCACGCTACAAGATGATCGCGTTCGTGCTGAGCGCGGTCCTGGCCGGGTATGCAGGCGCGCTCGACGCCCACCTCAACTTCTTCGTCGACCAGAACTCGTATGACGTCACGCGGTCGGTGCAGATCCTGACGTTTGCGGTGCTCGGCGGCACGGGCTACGTGCTGGGGCCGATCGTCGGGGCAACGATCGTCACGTTGCTGCCCTACGTGTTCCAGGGCATCGGCGACTACATCAACGTCATCAGCGGGATCTTCCTCATCGTCGTCATCGTCTTCCGGCCGCAGGGCATCGTCGGTCGCGGCGGCCTCGCGCTCGTGCGGCCGTCCTGGTGGCCGCGCTCCAGGGCCCGTGCTGCTTCGCCTGCTTGACGTCCAGCGCCACTTCGGCGGCGTGCGCGCCGTCGACGGTGTGTCGCTGGAGGTCGAGCAGGGGTCGATCCAGGGGCTGATCGGTCCGAATGGCGCGGGCAAGACCACGCTGGTCAACGTCATCACGGGCTACGTGAGGTTTCAGTCGGGTCGCGCCTGGCTCGAGAACGACGAGCTCACGGGCCTGCCCGCGCACCGCATCGCGGCGCTGGGGGTCGCGCGCACGTTTCAGAACATCCGCCTGTTTCGCGATCTCACGGTCATGCAGAACGTGCTGATCGGGATGCACACCCACCGCCGCGACGACACGCTGGCTCAGCTGGCAACATTGCCCTGGTTTCGCTCCGCCGAGCGCTCGCAGATCAAGGAGGCGCAGTCGCTGCTCGAGTCCGTCGGGCTATCGGCCTCGATCGGTCCGCGCGACGCGCACACGCTGCCTTATGGCGATCAGCGGCGGCTCGAGATCGCGCGGGCGCTGGCTTTGAAGCCACGTCTGCTGCTGCTCGACGAGCCGGCCGCGGGCATGAACCCCTCCGAGAAGCAGGGCATGCGCGAGCTCATCGAGCGTTTGAACTCGAACGGTCTCACCATCCTGCTCATCGACCACGACATGCGCCTGGTCATGGGCGTGTGCAAGCGCGTCGCCGTCCTCAACTTCGGCAAGAAGATTGCGGACGGTACCCCGGACGAGGTCTCGACCGACCAGGCGGTGATCAAGGCATACCTCGGCGCCGGCGGTGAGCGTGAGGTCACTTCCGCGCTCGGCGCGGGTGGCGTCGAGGAGGAGGAAGAGGCCGAGATGGCGTTCGCCTCGGGGCGGGCGGTGCGCGAACCGGAGAAGCCGATCCTCGACGTCGAGGACCTGACCGTCAGCTATGGAGCGGTCGTGGCGCTCCGCGGCGCGTCGTTTCGCGTCGGTGCGGGCGAGGTCGTTGCGCTGATCGGAGCCAACGGCGCCGGCAAGTCGACCGTGCTGAACACGCTGTCGGGGTTGATCCGGCCGGACTCGGGCACCGCCGTGTTCGACGGCCTCGACTTGACCATCGCCAAGGCCTCGTCGATCGTCCGGCGCGGGCTGGTGCAGGTGCCCGAGGGTCGCGAGATCCTGGCGCGCCAGACCGTGCTCGAGAACCTCGAGCTGGCGACATGGGCTCGGCGCGACGGCCCGGCCGCGCGCAAGCAGATCGACTCGGTGCTGGAGCGGTTTCCGATCCTGGGCGAGCGGCGAAATCTATCCGCGGGGTCGCTGTCGGGCGGCGAGCAGCAGATGCTGGCGATCGCGCGCGGGTTGCTGGCGCGACCGCGGTTGCTGCTCCTCGACGAGCCGTCGCTGGGACTCGCGCCGCAGATGGTCGACGAAGTCTTCCGCGTCATCGATGAGATCCACAAGGAAGGGACGACGATCCTGCTGGTCGAGCAAAACGCGCTGCGCGCGCTCGAGATCGCCGACCGCGCTTACGTCATCGAGACGGGGCGCATTCTGCTGACCGGGACGGGCGCCGATTTGCTCCACAACCCCGCCGTGCGCCGCGCATACCTGGGCGGCTGAAATGACATTTGCCGGCAAAAGCGCATTTCGATTCCAGTCGATTCATCCTTTTGCCGGCAAACTGGGCAATCGCGAATAAAAAAGGCCCGAGCCGAAGCTCGGGCCTTCGCTGATTCAGAAGTTACGCGACGCGGACGCTCTTGGCGCGCGGGCCCTTCGGGCTCGACTCGATTTCGAACGAAACCTTCTCGCCACCCTGGAGGCCGTCGAAGTCACCCTCGGTGCCACTGCGGTGGAAGAAGTATTCCTGTCCG
>DASSLJ010000166.1:0-4985 GCA_035689585.1 Candidatus Dormiibacterota bacterium | reverse complement strand
CACCTTCGTCGCGTGCGCGCCCGGGCCTTCGAATCCCATGCGCAGGTCGGTGACGAGGCGGATCGGCACCTCTTCCTCGCCGCCGCTCGCGATCGCCTCGTTGTAGCCATGGCCGGCGTACTCCCACCTGGCCCCGCTCTCGCCGTAGTCGAACACCGGCTGGCAATCGAGACTGAGCTCGACCGTCCCGACCACACAGCGCGCCGTGCGCAGCAGGATGTGCTCGGCTTCGTAATCGGACGGAGGCCGGCGGTAGGTGCCCGACCGTCGCTGGCTGTGATACCAGGGCCCTATGCACATCGCGTCGCGGACGATCAGCCAGCCCGTGCGCGTGCGCCACGTGGTCTCGAGGACCAGCGTGCCGGGCAGGTAGCGCCGCCCGGCGGGCACCGACACGCCGCTCGGACCGAAGCGGAACGAGCCCGCGGCCCGGTCGAGCATGGCCGCGAACACGCTCGGGCTGTCGGGACGGGGCAGGCACATCCACTCGACGCGCCCGCTGGGCGCAACCAGGCAGTTGACTTCGCAGTCGGAAAGGAACGCGTACTCCGCAATCGGCGGGAAGGGACTCGCAACGCGCGGTGCGGCCGCCTGCGGCCCGATGCTCGGGACGGCGTGGTAGCCGTCTCCATTGACCGCGGGAGAGATGGATTGACCAAGGTCTGACGGGCGCGCTTTCCTGGCCACCCCTATGCCTACCGCGAGGATATTCCGCTGAGCGACGTTCGGATGCGCTCGAAGACCTCGTCCGGCGTGCCAACGCCGTCGACCTCATGGATGGCGAGGCCCTGGTTTCGGTAATGGCCGAGGACGGCCGCGGTGAGCTTGTGGTATTCGCGCATGCGCTCCTCGATCGATGCCCGGTTGTCGTCGGTCCGGCCTTCGACCGCCGCACGATGCAGCAGCCGATCGACCAGCACGCCCTCCGGCACTTCCAGGGCGACGATGAAGTCGACGCGGTGGCCTTCGCCCGCGAGCATGGCGTCCAGGGCCTGCGCCTGCGCGACGGTGCGCGGAAAGCCGTCGAGCAGCGCGCCTACGCCCTGTTCCGCCTCGGGCAGCCGGCTGCGCACGATGTCGAGGATCAGGCGATCCGGAACCAGATCGCCGGCGGCCATGATCCGCGCGACCTCCTTTCCGAGCGACGTCCCCTTCGCCACCTCCGACCGCAGGATGTCTCCGGTAGAGAGGTGGTTCAGGAACAGCTCCTTCTCGAGACGCGCGGCCTGGGTCCCTTTGCCGCTCCCCGGCGGGCCGAAGATGATGCCGATCATGCGGGCAGACGTATCTTGCGCCGCCAGCGACCCCATGTCTTGTGGTGTTCGGCCAGCAGCTCCTTGATGGCGGGATCGGGGCCCGCCGGCTCTCCTTCCTCGCTCAGCGCGAGCCAACGCCGCGTGATCTCGACGTAGAGGTCGGCCTCCGTCCACCCCGGTATCCGCTCGAGCACCTTGTGCCGGCGAATCGCGGCGGCGATCGGGTGGTACACGTGGTCGTACCAGCTGGCCGCCGCTTCCTGCAGCGACACGTCGCGGTGCTGCTCGAGCGAGAGGAAGTAGCGGTGGCCGACGATGTGCTGCAGGATCTCGTCGTAGCGGCCGAGCCGGCTGCACTCGAGCCTCGCCTCCGGTCGGGTGCGGTGGAGCTGCGTGGCCTCGAGGAACGCCGCATATTCCGCCGCTTTCAAAAGCGCTTCGGGATCGGTGCCGGGAGAAAGCGGTGCGCGCGTTCGCACGTTGATCACACGCGCATTGATCACCGGGCGGCCGAGGTTGCGCGCGACAGAAACTCGATGATGTCCGTCGATCACGTAGTAGTTGTCGTCGACTTTGTAGACGTCGATCGGCGGCAGCTCGTCACCTTCGACCATCGCCTGGTAGATACGAGTCCAGCGCTCGCGCATGCGCCGGTTGATGGGGAGAAAGCCCGGGTCGAAATCGCCCGATTTGAAATCGGGCGCCGCCGAACCGACGATGCGATCGACGGGGATTTCCTGCACGCCGCCAAACGACCGTCCCTCGAATCCGGCTGCCCGCAGCATCGGGTCGATGGAACGAAGGCGCTGCGCATGTCCGGTGAGGATCGTGCGCAGGCTGCGCCGAAATGCGCGCGCGCGCGCAGCGTCGAAATCCTGGATCGCGCGGATGCGCTCGATCCCGCTCAGTTCGGCGTTCTAGAGAAGGGCTTGTTCGCTCTCGGCGTCGAAGAAGTGCATCCCACGCGTGTCGAGGCCGAGCCTCACGCGGTCTCCGGGCGACACGCTCATGCGCGGGTCGACGCGAGCGGTGATCTGGTCGCCACCGACCGTGCCGTAAAGGAACTGGTCGGAGCCAAGTCGCTCGACGACGTCGACCTTCATGTCCAGCACCGGCGCGCCGTCCGAAACGCGATCCGTGACCGATTCGGGCCGGAAGCCGATCGTGCCTTTCTCCGCGCTGAGCGCTTTGGGCAGCTTGACCTCGAATCCGGACGCCTTCGCCGTGCCGCCGTTGCTGAGTGTGGCCGGAACGAAGTTCATGGTCGGCGTGCCGATGAAGCCGGCGACGAAGAGGTTGGCCGGGTGGTCGTAGATGTCGCCGGGCGTTCCGACCTGCTGCAGGATTCCGCCGTTCATGATCGCGATGCGGTCACCCATCGTCATCGCCTCGACCTGGTCGTGCGTGACGTAGATGAACGTGGTCTGGAGGTCGCGGTGCAGCTTCTGGAGCTCCACACGCGTCTGGCCGCGGAGCTTGGCGTCGAGGTTGGACAGCGGCTCGTCGAGCAAGAACACCTTCGGGCTGCGCACGATCGCGCGCCCGAGCGCGACACGCTGGCGCTGGCCGCCGGAGAGGGCGCGAGGCTTGCGCTTCAGGAAGTTGTCGAGGCCGAGGATGCGCGATGCATTGCGCACGCGCTTGTCGATCTCTTGCTTCTTCATCCGCTGCATCTGCAGCGGGAATGCCATGTTGTCGTAGACCGACATGTGCGGATATAGGGCGTACGACTGGAACACCATCGCGATGTCGCGGTCTTTGGCGGCGACGTTGTTGACCACACGGTCGCCGATCAGGATGCGGCCTTCGGTTATCTGCTCGAGACCGGCGAGCATCCGCAAAGCGGTTGACTTGCCGCAGCCGGACGGGCCAACGAGAACCATGAATTCCCGGTCCTGGATCTCGACGTTGAAGTCCTTGACGACGGTTACGTCTGACGTGTAGCGCTTGACTACGTGGTCATAAGTTACTGAAGCCATTTCTTTCCTATCCCTTCATACCCTGGAACCACGGCTGCCCCTCCAGCAAACAATTCTATTTACCTCCTTCCAATCTGCAAATCGGGGGGAACGCTCGCCGTCGACTTGCGAACGACGAGCGTGGTGCGCAACGGAGCCGGCGATTCGACCGATTTGCCGCCCATGCGCTGAATGAGAATTCGAGCTGCGAGCTTTCCTTTCTCGACGATCGGCTGACGCACCGTCGTCAACGGCGGGTTGGTCCACCCAGATGCCGGAATGTCGTCGAAACCGACGACGGAAAGGTCAACCGGCACGTTGAGGCCGGCGGTTTGGGCGGCCGACATCACTCCGATCGCCGCCATGTCGCTCATGGCAAGCACGGCCGTCGGGCGGCTTTTGCCCGCGGGCAGGGACTCGAACACTCTCGCACCGGCGCCGACCGAGATGCCCGCGACGAGCGTGGCAGGCTCCGGCGCGCCGGCGGCGAGGATGGCCTTGCGGTAGCCGGCCAGGCGGCGGGCAGCGGACGGCGTCGGATGCTTCTGCGCGCGAACCGGAGGCAGGACCAGGATCGCGATGCGGCGATGGCCGAGCTGCAGCAGGTGTTTGGCCGCCGCTTCGGCGCCGCCCTCGTCATCGATGTTCACCGAGGGATGGTTGGCCGAACCGTCGGAGTCGACCATCACGTTCGGGACGCCGATCCGCTCGAGGACGCGGACGGCGCTGTCCTCGGGGCTCAAACCGAGGCTGATGAACCCATCGACCGAGGCCTGGCGGATCGCGTGCTCGAGCGAGCCGTCGAGCGGCGGCACCAGCAGCAGCGTCAGGTCGTGCTGGTCGCACTGCTCGCCCAGGCCCTGGATCAGCTCGCTCACGAACGGGTTGCCGAAGACGGTCGAAAGGCGCTGCGGGATCAGGAGGCCGATCGTGCCGCTTCGCTTCGTCGACAGCGCACGGGCCGCCGGGTGGGGCGTGTAGGCCAGATCGCGCGCGACGCCGAGCACACGCTCGAGCGTGGCCTGGCCGAGGCGGTCGGGGTTGTTGAATGCGAAGGAGACGGCCGTCTTCGAGACGCCGGCGGCCGACGCCACGTCAGCGATGGTGACCCGGGACACCCAACCAGGCTCCAGGCACTTTGGCGACTCTCCCCCAAATCGCGTAAACCGTTTTAGTAAACCGGTTTGTGCGCGATCGTATGCGCTGCCGGACGACCTGTCAAGGTCCCTCTTTCTTCTTCACCTGTGTGATCGGGCGGATTCGCGACGGATCGGCCTTGGGTGTTCGGTCGGCGGCAGCGAGGCCGTTCTGCTCCTGCTCGACATCCGTCAGCTGCGTGTAGCAGAAGCCGTACACCGGTCCGGGCTGCATGAGGGCGGCGACCCGCGCCTCGTATTCCTGGACGAGTTGCTCGCTGTCGCCGACTTCGTGGTAGCCCCAGCCGGTCGATCCCTTGAAGCGCAGGCCGCCGAACTCGGTGACCAGCATCGGCTCGCCGCGATACGAAAAGCCGGGGTCGTATGTCTCATGACCCTCCGCCCGGGCGGTCAGGGCAGCGTCCACTGATCGGAAGTGCTCGACCAGCGTCGGCGCCGTCGAATAGTCGTGGAGGGTGCAGAGGTCGGTGAGGGCGTGCTCCCAGCCGTCGTTGGACACCACCGGCCTTGATGCATCCAACTCGTGCGTCATGCGGTAGAGACGCACGAGAAAGTCGTCGCGCACGGCTGTGTCGACCTCACCCAGGCCGAAGCTCTCGTTGGCCGGCACCCAC
>DASSLJ010000165.1:0-6522 GCA_035689585.1 Candidatus Dormiibacterota bacterium | reverse complement strand
TATCCGATCGCGCCTTCGGCCTGCTTGATCGCCTGCGCCACGCCGTCGTTGCCCTTTCCGCCCACACCGACGGGCCACTGCACGGACTTGGCGACGCCGACCTGCGTCTTCCAGTCGCTCGAGATCTTGCCGAGATAGTCGGTGAAGTGATAGGTCGTGCCGCTTCCATCGGAGCGATGAACGACGGTGATGCTCGTCGACGGCAGGGTGACGCCGGGATTGAGCGAGGTCAGGGCGGGGTCATTCCAGCGCTTGATCCTGCCCAGATAGATCGCGGCGAGGGTTTGTCCATCCAGCTGCAGCCGGCTGACGCCGGGCATGTTGTATGCGATCGCCACCACACCGAGGGTGGTCGGGATCTGTACGAGGGTGTCCGCGCCTCCGGCTGCGGAGATGTCTGACGCCTGCATCGGCACATCGCTCGCGCCGAAGTCGACCGTGCCCTGGATGAACTGCTGTATCCCAGCGCCAGAGCCGACGGCCTGGTAGTTGACCGACACCTGCGGATAGAGTTGGTTGTACATGTAGAAGGCTTTCGAGTAGAACGGCTCCGGAAACGTGGCGCCGGCTCCGGTCAGCGAGCCCTTACCGACATCGGCGCTCGGCCCCGGCGCATTGCTTCCTCCGCACGCAGCGACAACCAGCGCGAGAACGAAGAGCGCAACCGCTGTGGCTATCGCCGTGTTAGACCTCACCATCACGTCCCTCCGCAAGTCGTTGACGCATCCTGCGCGAGACGCTATCGGTCGACGGTTATCTCCGCGTTAATCGGCGGCTAACGTTGGGCGTTCATATACTCGCGCCGTGATCTGGCAGCGCTGGCGAAAGAGCGTGGCGCCGAACGAGGGCGAGCCCGTGCTCAAGCCGTTCGAAGACCTGATCGAGGAGGCGCCTGTGATCGCGCTGCTGCTCGACCGCGATCAAAGGGTCCTTGCCGCCAACGAGGCGGCGCGCCGTTACTTCGACATCGATCCGAGCGCGCTGCCACGAAGTCTCGTCGAGGTGACGCTGGAGGGAAACCTCGTCGGCGTGCTGCGCGCGGGGACGCCCGAGGCAGAGACCCAGCTCGTGCACCGGCGACGGGCCGTCGCGTCGAAGCTCGTGCCAGGACCGCGCCCGGGGGAGACGCTCATGTTCCTGACCGACGTGACCGATCTCCGCAAGCTCGAGCGCGTCCGCCAGGAATTCGTCGCCAACCTCGTGCATGAGCTGAAGACTCCGATCACGTCGCTGCGGTTGACCGCCGAAAGCCTGGAGCACGAGATGCCGGCCGAGGACCGATCACGGTTCGTCCGGCGGATCCTCGCCGAGTCCGACCTGCTGAGCATGATCATCGACAACCTGCGCCAGCTCGCCGAGCTGGATTCGGGTGAGCGGGCGCTCCGCACGAGCGTGTTCGAGGTCGGCGACCTGCTCGCGGAGCTGAGGCCACGCGCCGGCTCCAGCCATGAGATGAATCTCGAAGTAGCCGATGGGATCACGCTCAAGACCGACCGGACCAAGCTCGCACAAGCGCTTGGCAACCTGCTCGACAACGCGGCCAAGTTCTCTCCCGTGGGCTCGCCCATCGATGTGACCGCGCTCATCGTCGATGGAACGGTCCACATCAGCGTTCGCGACCGAGGTCCGGGGATCTCGCCCGAGCATTGGGGTCGCGTCTTCGAACGCTTCTACAAGGTGGACCGCGCGCGCACCCGGGAAGCAGGTGGCTTCGGGCTTGGCCTCGCGATCGCCAAGCACCTGGTGCAGTCGATCGGAGGACGTATCTGGACAGAGGCGGCTGAGGGTGGCGGCCAGGTGTTCACGATCGAGCTTCCATCGAGCGCGTTAATGCGTGCATAAGGTCCGCTTAACCATGGCCGGCTACGTTGAGCGGGGTGTCGGACGCGCGCGCATTCAGCGAGCCGGTCGTCAAGCTGGTCTGGCCTGAGCCGCGGGCGGCGACCTCGGCCGGAACCAAGCTCCGCGTGTGCGACCTTTCGTTCTTCTACGGCAAGGTCCAGGCGCTGAAGGACGTCAGCTTTGACGTCTCCGACCGGCGCATCACGGCCATCATCGGACCGTCGGGCTGCGGCAAGAGCACGCTGCTGCGCGTCTTCAATCGGATGTACGACCTCGTGCCTGGAGCACGCGCCGAGGGGACGGTGATGCTCGACGGAGAGGACATCGTGACCACGCGCCGCCTGCTCGAGCTTCGCCAGAAGGTGGGCATGGTGTTCCAGCGTCCAAGTCCATTTCCGGCGTCCATCCGGGACAACGTCGCTTTCGCGCCTCGCCTTCTCGGTTGGAGCGCGAGCCGCGTCAAGGAGGCGGTGATCGCGAGCCTCGAATCCGCCGCCCTTCTCGACGAGGTAAAGGATCGACTCGACGCGCCCGCGACATCTCTGTCCGGCGGTCAGCTGCAGCGCCTGTCGATCGCGCGCTGCCTCGCGGTGAATCCGCAGGTGATCCTCATGGACGAGCCATGCTCGGCGCTCGATCCGATCGCGACCATGAAGATCGAGGACCTCATGGTCGAGCTCTCGGCCAACTACACGATCGTGATCGTGACCCACAACATGCAGCAGGCCGCGAGGGTCTCCAACTTCACGGCCTTCATGCTCATGAACCAAGCGGGGCGCTATGGCGAGCTTGTCGAGTTCGCCTCGACCGCCGAGCTGTTCAACCAGCCGAGAGACCGCCGGACCGAGGACTACATCACTGGGCGTTTCGGTTAGCGATTGCCGCGGCTGACGCTGGAGAAAGAGCTCGCGGCGCTGCGCGAGTCCGTCGTCAGGATGGGCACCATGGTCGAGTCGCAGATCGAGGGCGCGCTCGATGCGCTGCGCCGTCGCGATCCAGAAGCGGCGGAGAAGGTGCGTCGTGCAGACCAGCACCTCAATGAGCTCTTTCGCCAGGTCAGGGAGCAGGTCTTCATGGTCATCGCGACGCAGCAGCCCGTGGCCAGAGACCTGCGCGACCTCGTTGGTGTGCAGTACATCGCGAGCGAGCTGGAGCGGATGGGCGACTACGCCGTGCGCATCGCGCGGATGACCGGAACCCTGTGCGGACTTCCGGACCGGCCGCTGCGCGCGGAGTTCGGTCTTATGGGAGAGCTCGCCGTGAGGCAGGTGCACGACATCCTCGAGGCGCTCATCCATCGCAGCGACCCCGAGTCTCGTGAGGTGGCCGCGCACGACAACGAGATGGACCGCCTGTATCACCGCGTCTTCGAAGATCTGGTCGCGGAGATGGGCAATGGGACCGACTCCGAGGGGGCATTGCGTTCAGTCACGCTGCTGCTCGTTGCTCACAACCTCGAGCGCATCGCCGACCGCGTGACCAACGTCGCTGAGGACATCGTGTTCCTCGAGACCGGTCAGGTCGTGGAGCTCGGATGAATCGCGAAGGGACCGCAGGCAGCCGGCTGCTCGTCGTGGAAGACGACGACGGCATCCGAGAGATGCTTCGCTACAACCTTGTCGCGGCGGGCTTCTCCGTCCAGGAGGCGCGCGACGGAACTGCCGGCCTCCGCACCGCCCGCACGTCCGAACCCGACCTGATTCTTCTCGACCTGATGCTGCCGGGCATGAGCGGTCTCGACTTCTGCCGGGCGCTCCGAAAGACCAGCCGCGTACCCATCATCATGCTGACCGCGAAGGACACCGAGCTCGACAAGATCGTTGGCCTGGAGCTCGGCGCGGACGACTACATCACGAAGCCGTTTTCGATGCGAGAGGTCGTGGCCCGCGTCAATTCCGTTCTGCGGCGCGCGGAGCCGGAGTCGAGAACGTCCCGTCCGGTGCCCGAGGTCACATCCATCGGTACCTTCGTGCTCGATCGTGCGGCTCGGCGGGTCGTTCTCGACGGCCGCGACGTCAAGCTGACGGTGCGCGAGTTCGATCTGCTTTCGCACCTGGTCGCTCACGCCGGCCGCGTGCAGACGCGCGACGCGCTGCTCGAGCACGTGTGGGGACCGGACTTCGGTGGCGATCGCAAGACGATCGACGTCCACATCCGATGGCTGCGCGAGAAGTTTGCGGACGGGGCACCGTTCAGCATCGTTACGGTCAGGGGCGTCGGCTACAGGCTCGACCGGCTGGAGCAGGAATGATCCGAGTCCTTCCGGCGCCGCGCCGCTTGCAGATGACGTTCGAGCGTTTCCGATTGATCACCGGGGCGGCGAGCCTGGTCGCTCCGCTGCTGGTCGTCGGCCTCGTCGCCGTCCTGTACCGCGATGCAGTTCCATCGATAGAGCGCTTCGGGGCTCACTTTCTTGTCGGCACGAACTGGAACCCCGTCACTCTCGATTTCGGTGCGCTGCCATTCATCTACGGCACCGTGGCGACAAGCGCGATCGCCATCGCCATCGCCTTGCCGGTCGGCGTTTCGGTCGGTCTCGTGCTCGCGGAGCCTGGCGCACGCGGCTTGCGCGGCGTCGCGGGCACCGGAGTTGAGTTGCTCGCCGCCATCCCACGCGTCGTCTATGGGATCTGGGCGCTGTACGTCATGGCACCCTTCGTCTTCACGAGGTTCGAGGTGCCTGTCAGCCGCGGCATGAGCTCCGTCCCACTGTTGTCGGGTTCGCCAAGCCAGACCAGCCTCTTCACCGCGTCATTGGTGCTGGCGATCATGATCCTCCCGACTCTGTCCGCCATCTCCCGCGACGTGCTGCGGGCGGTGCCGGGAGGTCTGCGTGAGTCGGCGGTCGCGCTCGGCGCGACGTGGTGGGAGACGACCTGGAAGGTGATCCTGCCCGCCGCACGCGCCGGCATATTCGGCGCGACGGTGCTCGCCCTCGGCCGCGCGCTCGGGGAAACGATTGCGGTGACGATGGTCATCGGCAACCGTCCCGAAATTCCGGTCTCGATCTTCTCGCCCGCCTACACGCTGGCGAGCGTGATCGCCAACGAGTTCGCGGAAGCGACGGGGTCGGTTTACCCGGCCGCGCTTGTCGAGCTCGGGCTTGTCCTGATCCTCGTGAGCGTCGCGGTCAACGTCGCCGCCCTTCTCCTCGTCCGTCGCACGGTGGAGGGGTCGCGATGAGGCCTTCGCGCAACCTCTGGCGGCGGTCGAGCACGGCCATCGCGCGGAGCCTTGTGTACGGCCTCACCGCAGTCGCGTTCGTCCCGCTGCTGCTCGTCCTGTCATACACCGTGCTCAAAGGTCTCCCCGCCGCAAGCCACCTCGACTTCTACCTGCACGTCGAGCGACCGGTCGGCATACCGGGGGCCGGTGTCGCGCACGCCATCGTCGGGAGCCTGGTGATGGTCGGAATCGCATCTCTTATCGCCGTGCCGCTCGGCGTATTGGCCGGCGTGTACATGGCCGAATTTCCGGGTGGGTGGACGCGGACGGTCCGGCTTGCGGCCGACGTGCTCGTCGGCGCGCCCTCAATCGCGATCGGGCTTTTTGCGTTCGCCCTTTTCGTCGCTCCGTTCCACCACTTCTCGGGCCTGGCGGGCGCGATTGCGCTCTCGGTCTTGATGCTTCCGGTCGTGCTCCGCACAACCGAGGGAGCGGTCGGCATCGTGCCCGGCGGCCTGCGCGAGTCCGGTCTCGCGCTCGGCCTGCCGCGATGGAGGGTGACGATGCAGCTCATGCTGCGAGCCGCGATCCCAGGCGTCGTCACCGGCGCGTTGTTGTCGGTGGCGCGGGCCGCCGGCGAAACGGCGCCGCTGCTCTTCACCGGCTTTGGCAATCGGTTTCTGAGCTTCAATCCGACCGAGCCGATGTCAGCGCTGCCGTTGATCGTTTACCACGACGCGCTCACGCCTTACCCATCGCTCCAGCAGCAGGCATGGGGCGCCGCGTTGCTGCTGGTGGTGATCATGCTCGTGATCAATCTCGTGAGCCGAGCGGTGATCAGGCGCCAGGCCCGGTACGTAGCGCAGCTCTAGACCCCGAGCGGCCGGCGGCGCGGCACGCCCGGGCGCCTGGGATAGACCGCGGGCGTGGGCGCGAGTTTGCGGACCGTGATGACCGTGCCTTCTCGCCTTGCCGTGGATCGGGTCGGAACGACCGACTCAAGGGACCCGCCGAGCAGTTCGATGGCACGTGCCGCCAGACCGGCGTCCTCACTTGTGGTCTTCTGCGCCAGGAGGCGCCCGCCGACGCGGACCAGTGGCAGGCACAACTCGACGAGCACCGGCATCGGCGCCAGAGCTCTCGCCACCGCGGCGTCGAAGGTTTCGCGATAGCGCGGGTCCTGCCCAACCACTTCGGCGGGCCGCTGGACGACGTCCACACCGGAAAGCTTCAGCTGCGCTGCCGCCTGGACGAGAAACGCAGCCTTTGACTGGTCCGACTCGACCAGCGTGATCTCGAGCTCCGGTCGTTCGAGCTTCAGCGGCAAGCCAGGCAGCCCGCCACCGGATCCGACGTCGACCACGCGCCTGGCGTCGGCGAGGAACTCGAGCAGCACCAGCGAGTCCTCGATCAGCTCGGTGGCCGGCCCGGACACGAGCCCGGGCCACGCCTCGATCATCCGTGCGAGCTCGGCCAGCCTAGAATCAGTGGTCGACATGCCCATCTACGAGTATC
>DASSLJ010000164.1:0-9705 GCA_035689585.1 Candidatus Dormiibacterota bacterium | reverse complement strand
GCGACGCGAACCTAGGCCAGGCCTTCCTCGTCCGTCGTCGGCGCCGCGGGACGGTAGATCTTGCGCAGCGACACAAGCTCCCCCGTCTTCGTGCGCAGCTTCAGCGCACAGCTGAGCGTCTCAGTGGGCTCGGAGTTGTCGACGACATGCTGAAGAAAGTTGTCGAGCTCCGCCATGAGGCGCCGTGCACCATACGCACCGGCGTAATAGTCGTCCAAGCGACCCCCTAAATCTCCTCTCGTCCGGCGGCGGCCCAACGCAGCGGCCGCACCGATCCGCGGTCAGCTTAACCGCAATGCCTCGATCGCGGATTGGGAAGTTTGTCCCATTCCCAGCGGGTAAGAAGCTTTACGTAAGTAAGTGCCGTCGGTCGTTCAGCTGGCGCCGGACCTCGGCCCGTCGCTCGACGAACCTGCGCCCCTGGACCCGTCGCTCGACTTCCACCGGAATCTGCGCCACGCGGCGATCGGCCATCGCCCGTCGGTCTCCAAGCCGCCGGTCCTCGAGCGCACGTCTGACGGCTCCGCGTTTGTCCTCCACTGCTACCTCCACCGGATACCTCCTCAGCGCACCGATTCGTGAAATACCGGGACGATCTCGGCCGGCATGTCGAGGCCAAGCGTGTCGAGCCGGTCGAGGACACGGGGCCTGATGCCGGTGGTCGAGAACCGGCCCATCACCCGGCCCTGCCCGTCGACGCCGGTCTGCACGAAGCGGAAGACATCCTGCATCGTGACGATGTCCTCCTCCATGCCGGTCACCTCGCTGATCTGCACGACCTTCCGGCTTCCGTCGCGAAGCCGTTCGAGGTGGACGACGACGTTGATGGCGCTCGTGATCTGCGCCCGGATTGCCCGAAGCGGCAGGTCGTAGCCGGCCATGAGCACGAGGGTTTCGATTCTCGACAGCGCGTCGCGCGGTTTGTTGGCGTGCAGCGTCGTCATCGAGCCGTCGTGACCGGTGTTCATCGCCTGCAGCATGTCGAGGGCCTCGGGACCGCGCACCTCGCCGACGACCAGACGGTCAGGGCGCATGCGCAACGACGAGATGACGAGGTCACGGATGTTGACTTCCTTACCGTCCGGTCCGGCCGGCCGTGCCTCGAGCCTGGCGACGTGGCGCTGCCGCAGCTGCAGCTCGGCGGCATCTTCGATGGTGACGATGCGTTCGTCGTCAGGGATGTACCCGGAGAGGACGTTGAGCAGGGTCGTCTTCCCGCTGCCCGTGCCGCCGCTGACGAGGACGTTGGCGCGCGACATGACGCATGCCTTCAGGAAGCCGAAAGCGCTCTCGCTGCAGCTTCCGAGCCGAATCAGGTCTTCCATGTTGAGCGGTCCGCGCACGAACCGGCGGATGTTGAGCAGCGGTCCGTCGACGGCGACCGGCGGGATCGCGACGTGCACGCGTGAGCCGTCAGCCAACCTCGCATCGCACAGCGGGCTGTCGACACCGACGTGCCGGCCCACGGATTCGACGATGTAGTTGATGACGTGCATCAGTTCGTCATCGTCGGCGAAGCTGATCGGGGTCAGCACCAGCTTGCCGCCCATCTCGACGTAGACGTCGCGCGAACCCATGACCATGATCTCGGTCACGTGCGGGTTTGCGAGCAGCGGCGCCAGCGGCCCAAGGTGCCAGTCACTGTCGGGCAGGTTCACGGTCTCCGGAATGCTCATTGGGTCAACCTCACAGTCGAAGGGAATGCGCGCAGCGATGGGTCCGCAGTGATCGACACGCCGCCGTTGCCTTGCACGCTCGCCGTCCAGGCGATGACACCGCCCGCGATGGTCGCGAGGTAGCTGCTGTTGCCGATGATCGTGACATTCGAAGACGGTATGTAGAAGATGCCGATCAAGCTTGTGAGGCCATGCCCGGCGACTTGATTGGGACAGATGTTGGGCGTGGACGACTGCTCAGGACCGGGCTCATAGAACAGAACGCGGTTGTACTGATAGCCGCTGAAAACGTAGATGTCGCCGCCTCCCTGGAGGTTGAGGCACTGCTGGTTGCTTCCGGGACCGGGAATGTAGATCACGACGGCGCCCGGCGTCCACGCGCTCGGACATGAGACGTCATTGCCATTGGTCGGATCCACACAATGCTTCTCGTTGCCCAGGTCGCCGTGCGGTGGCGCGGCCGGCGCCGGATCGGCGTTGGGCAGACCGGCCTGAAGCGGCATCCCTTCACCGTCCGGGGGGACCACGGTGCTCGGCGGGCAGCTCGTGATGGTCTGCGTGCTGCTCCCGTTGCCCGTATCCATGCAGTAAGTGAGTCCGCTGCAGTTGCCGTTGTTCGCGACGTAGATGAAGAAGTCCGTGGCCCCGGGGTCCGCCGTTATGTCGACCTTGAGGTTGCCGCTGCTGGCCACGGAAAACGTCTTGCACATCGACGGCGCGCTCTCGCGCTTGTAACAGGTCGGCGAAGCTGGACCGGTGCACGAAGATACGCCGTTGGCCGTCCAGCGCACCGCCGTCACCTCGACCGAGTACGTACCTCCAGACAGGCTCCCCGAGCCCGGCGACGAGATCGTGAAGCTGCTGCTGCATGCGACGCCGTTGGTGTCCCAGAACTGGTTCGCCGAGCGGATCGTGACGAGGCGCCCGGCGGGAATGGTGAAGCCGACCTTCGGGATCGAGATCGAAGTGTCCCCGGCCGCCGCGGCCTTCGTCGTCGTCAGCGTCGTCGCGCCCATGCCCACGTCGAGAATCGACCCCGATGGAACTGGCCCAGGAAGCGCGTTGACCGACAGCGTGTTCTGGTTGCCTGGATACGCAGTCGCGACGGTCGTGACGTTCGGCACGCCGGCCACCGACATGTTCGGCTCATCGGGCGGGCGGATCTCGTTGCTGATGAAACCGCCGTTCTGTGTGAAGCCGGCCGAGAAGTCGTACACGCCGCCGCGCAGGAAATAACAGCCGGCGCCGCCCGCGAGCTTGGGATCGCTCGCGTAGGTGCCAGGCGACTCCGAGCTGCCACTGGTTGCATTCCAGGTCTGTGACGTCGAGTTCAGCGGAGGCAGGGCGTAGTCCGGATCGGGATTGTTGAAGCCGTTCCCTTCCGTGCCGCTGACGGTCCATTTGGGCGACGTCAGGGGCAGCGGAGGCATGCCAGGACAGACGTCGGTGACGTTGCCGGTGACCGAGCCGCCAGGCGTGCCGCTGTCGACGATGCTGCCGTTCGACCAAACGTCACCGGTGACGAGCGTCGTCGAGGTACCGGTGAACGACAACGACGCCGTCCCACCGTTGCATGTGCCTGGGCTCAAGGTCTGGATGGCGGCGCCAAACGTGCCAGCCCTTCGTGCGACGGCCGTCGCCGTGGCGCCGATGCTCATCGTCGGACCGGCTCCGACAACCTGCATCATCGTCACCGGAATCGAATGCGTCGCGGTTGCGGTGAACGTGACCCCCGCGATCGAGCGATTGACGACCGTGATCGTCAGCACCTGGTTGGTGCTGTCGCCGAACGAGCAAGTGACGCTGAGCGATCCGTATCCGTTGCATGTCGGTGTTCCGTACAGCCGCTGGTTCTGCGCGTACTCGGTCGTCGCGGCGACCTCCGCCTGGTCGTAGCTGCTGTTGTTCATGTAGTTGTACGCGGCCGCAAGCGATGCGCCGTCCACTGCCGCTTGCATGCCCCGCCGGTCGAGATAACCGCGACCTCCGTCCATGGCCAGACCGACAAAGCCGAACAGCACGACGATCATCAGACCGACGAGCACGATCGACTGTCCGCTCTGGGAGCGCATATCAGTACTCGGTCTTGTAGACGGCGGCGGCCGTGATCACGATGTGGTTGGCCGTGAGCTGCTGGATCAGCGGGGTGAACGGCACGAAGTTGTAGCGAATCGTCACCTGCAGCGCCGCGTGGTCATGCGCGGGATTCGTCGCACTGCAGGTGCCGGTGCTGTTCGCCCAGACCTGCCCGCCGGGTGCGTTCTCCAGTGAGGGCGCCAGCGTTTCGACGGTCGACGGCGGGTCCTGCTCGGTGATGTAGAGCCAGCCCTGATTCGCAGGCGGAGTCGTGCCCGTGACCGGTCCGTTCGGGCACGGGTTGGCGAGTGAGACATCGACGGCGTGCTGCTTGACCGAGTTCTCGACGTCGGTGTTGGTCGGCAGCATTGGCGAGTCGCGGATAGCGGTGCGAGCGCCCTCGTTCACCGCCTGATTGATGGTCGCGTAGACGTAGATGACGCGACCGAAGTCGACAATGCCGAAAAGCAGAAACAGCAGGACCGGTGCAACGATCGCGAACTCGACGATGGCCTGCGAGCGCTGTCCGCGCACCTCAGTAGCCCCCAACCGACATGTGGGCGTTCGCGACTATGTGGACCGAGTTGCCGAGAAAGCCCTGGAGGAAACCCGTCGCGAATCCAAAGCTCATGACCAGGATGACGTTCACGTCGCTGGCCTTGTACGAGTTGTCGATGGGCGCGGCCGTGAGGTCGAGCCCCGGCGTGTTGGCGTAGCAGATGAAGAGGTACGGCTGGTTGAGCGAAGTCGGATAGACCGTGTCCTGGTACGGAGGGTTGTATGCGGTGTTGCTGTCAGCGGTGGGCGGACACGTTGTGCCACCTGGGTTTTCCAGTGTCGAAGCGGGCAGCCCCGAGTGTGTAAGGATCTCGTCGACCGAGCTCTTGATCGCGCCGTCGTAGAGGTACGGGTTGAGTCCGGTCGACTGGTCGAACCAGCTTGCCTGACGCGCGCCCTCACGCGCGGCGCCGGTCAGTCCGACGTCGAAGTAGAAGACCCGGCCGAGATCGATCAGCCCGAACAGCAAAAGGACGAGCACGATCGCCGCCACGCCGAATTCGACGGTTGACTGACCACGCTGCATCGCTAGCCGCCCCGCAGGTAATGCATCGCAAGCAATGCCGCCGGCCCGAGCAGGATCACCCACAGCGTCGGGAAGATGCAGCCCAGCATCGGCAGCAGCATCTTCAGCGACGCACGCGCGCCTCGCTCCTGCGCGCTGAGCAGCCGCTTCATCCGGATCTCGTCCGATTGGATGCGAAGAATCCGGCTGATTCCGGAACCGAGCTGCTCCGACTGGATGATCGCCTGGACGAAGTTGTTCAGCTCGTCCACGCCGGTTCGCTCGCCCATGTCCTCGAGCGCTTCGAGGCGCCCACGGCCGAGGCGGATCTCCTGCATGACGCGGCCGAATTCTTCGGACAACGCGTTGTCGTACTTCTCGACGACTCTTTCGACCGCCGACTCGAACGTGAGGCCGGCCTCGACGCAAACAACGAGCACGTCGATGGCGTCAGGGAGCTCGAGCTGGATCTCGTTACGGCGCTGGTTCAGGCGTGAGCGCAGCCAGAAGGTCGGTCCGTAAAGACCGACCACCGCGCCGACTGCGGCGAGCAGCGCAAGCGCGATCGGGTTGCGAACGAGGACTCCGATGAGAATGCCGAGGACGCACAGCGCGGCCGTCAACGCATAGCGGACCGCGATGAAATCTCCGGCGGACATGCCGCCGGGACGCCCGGCGACCTGCAGGCTGAGGCTCAATTGCTGCCGGGCTTTTTCCGGAAGACTCTGTTCGATCAGCTTTCCGACACGCTTCAGGAACGGCCGGACGACGCGGTCCATGAACGGCTCGCGCAGCTCCATCTGCTCGACGGTGAGCGGGACGCCTGTCTCGTATACGCGCAGCCGTCCCTCCACGACGTCGGCGTTGGTCGGCGCCGAGGGCACGAAGCTCCACACGCTGGTGAACACGCCGATTGCGGCGACGACCCCCAAAAGAACCGCGACGTAAAGGGCTGCCATCGCTAGACCTTGAAGTTCGTGATGCGGCGCACGAACATGTTGCCGATAAAAATCGAGATTCCCGCCAACACGAGGAGCACGCGGCCGCCCGGGTCGCTGAACATGATGCCGAAGTAGCTCGGCGTGATCACGTTGAGAATCGCCGCGACGATGAACGGCAGCAGCGTGATGATCCAGCCGGACGCGCGCATCTGCGCCGTCATCGCCGAGATCTGCGCCTTCATCTGGATGCGCTGGCGGATGGTGTGCGAGATGTTGTCGAGGATCCTGGCGAGGTTGCCTCCGACGCCCGATTGAATCGAGATGGCGGTGACCACGAGGTCGAGGTCCTCGCTGCCGACCCTCCGCACCATGTTCGCGAGCGCGGTAGGAGTGGCGGTACCCAGCTTGGTCTCGCGAATCACGCGCTCGAGCTCCTCAGAGATCGGCGCGGATGCGGTCTGCGCCACCGCCTCGAGCGCCTGGGGCAGCGAAAGCCCTGCCTTCATCGCGTTCGACAGCAGGCTCAGCGTGTCCGGCAGCTTGGCGTTGAACGCCCTCAACCGCCGCCGCTGGCGCCAGTACACGTAGCGCATCGGCAGCAGGTAGCCGACGACGCCTGAGATGACGAACTGCGGCGAGAAGCCGAACCGGACGAGGGCGAGCAGCGCCCACCCGGCCATGAACCCGACCTGGATCATCACGAACTCCGACGACCGCCACTTCAGGTTCGCGCGCGCGAGGTGCTCGGTCATCGTCAGTCCGCCGTTGAGGCGACGGTTGCGGCCCGAACGTTCGGCGAGCGCCTGGAACGGAAGATTGATGCGGTCGCGCAGCGACGAGGCAGGCGCCGGGACGCCTGCATCCCAGGGCGCCCGGTCGCTTGCGTGGGCCGGGGCGGGCATCGCCGCTGCGGTTGCTGCTGCGAGCACGCCGAGCCCTGCGAGCACCGAAAGGATCGCGACGATGACCATCGGCGTCATTGGCGCGGCTCGAAGATGTCCGATCGCAGCGTCTCGCCGCGCTCGGCGAAGCGATCGAGGTTGACCGAGCGAGTACCCGTGGCGGTGTGGAAACCGACCGCGTTGCCGTCTGCATCGACACCTGTCTGCCGGAAGTGGAACAGCTCCTGCGTCTGCGTCTCGTTGTTGACGAGGCCGGTGACCTCGGTGATGCTCACGATCTTCCGCGCGCCGCCACGAACTCTCGCGGCATGCACGACGAGGTCGATCGCGGACGCGATCTGTTTCTGGATCGCGCGAGCCGGCAGGTCCGAACCGCCCATCAAGACCATCGTCTCGACACGAGCGAAGGCGTCCACCGCGCTGTTGGCGTGGACGGTGCTCATCGAGCCCTCGTGACCGGTGTTCATCGCCTGCAGCATGTCCAGCGCTTCGGGACCGCGGACCTCGCCGACGATGACACGGTCGGGGCGCATGCGGAGCGCGTTGCGCACCAGCTCGCGAATGGGGATCGCGCCTTTGCCCTCGACGTTGGGTGGCTTCGACTCCAGGCGAATGACGTGCTCCTGGCGCAGCTGGAGCTCGGCCGAGTCCTCGATCGTGACGATGCGCTCGTCCGGCGGTATGAAGCCCGACAGGATGTTGAGCAGCGTGGTCTTCCCCGACGAAGTGCCGCCCGAGACCAGGATGCTGAACCGGCTTCGGACCGCGGCGCGCAAAAACTCGACCATCTCGGGCGTCGCGCTGCTCATCCCGATGAGATCCTCCGGACGAAGCTTGTCGCGCGAGAACTTGCGGATGGTCATGCATGGCCCGTCGAGCGCGAGCGGCGGGATGATGACATTGACTCGAGAGCCGTCGCGCAACCTGGCGTCGCACATCGGCTGGCTCTCGTCGACTCGCCGTCCCACCGTGCTCACGATCCGGTCGATGACCGTGCGCATCTGCGCCTCGCTTTCGAAGACGACCGGGCTCAGGCTGACTCTTCCTCGGCGCTCGACGTAGATGTGACCCGGCTGGTTGACCATGATCTCGGATGTCTCGGGGTCTTCGAGCAGCGCTTGCAGCGGACCCAGGCCGAGGACTTCGTCGAGAAGCGCGTCGATCAGGTGGCCGTAATCGAGGCGATTGAACGTCGCGCCTGACGTCTTCGCGTACTCCTCGGCGAGGCTCGCGATGCGGGAGCGGACGCCGGCGCGGTCGGTGATGTCGATCTCGTGCGCGTGGCGCTCGACGAGCATCGCGTGGACCGCGGCTTTGGCCGTCGTCAGTGTTGGCGACATGCGGCCCGTCTTCTGACCGCTCTCGGTTGGTGCCAGCGGCGGTGGCGGTGCGGGTTGCGGCGCGGGCTCGCGTCTGGTGCCCTCGATCACGCTGAGGCTACCCTCGCTCGGCGCGAGCGCCGGCGCGTTGGGATTGCGGCGAGACTCGAGCCTTTCCTTAAGCGCCATGTTCGATCCGTCGTATGGCTTGCTTCGCGGCTGTCCGAACACGCGGGTTGCGGTCGTCGTGGAGGCGCTCGAGGTCCGGTCTTGCGGATTGGGCGCGCAGCGCGCCGAGCGCTTTGGCCGCCGACATCCGCAGCTTCCAGTCGTGGTCGCTCAGGAGATCGACGATCGCGGGTGTGGCGTTGGCCGCGCCGATCCAGCCAAGCGCGCGGCAGCTGATCACGCGCTCTTTTCGGCTTCCGCGTTCCAGCAGCTTCAGCAGCGGCGAGATCGCCGTGCGCCTTCGCCTGAGCCCGGCCGCGATGGCGAGCGCCGGCCTCGTGACCGGGCGGTCGGCCTCTTCGATCGCCGACTCGAGGAACAGGTCGGGCGCGCTGCGCGCCAGCTCGGAGATGCGGCGGCGGCTGATGCCTCGCCGCTGGATGGCGGCGACGAGCGCCGACGCGCTGTTGACCCCTCCGATCCTGCCGAGCGCTCGTGCGCCGGCGTCCGCGACCGACGGGTCCTTGGCGAAGAGCAGCGGTGCGACCCATGACGTCGCGTCGTACATCCGGAGCGAGCCGACCAGCCGTGCGCCCGCGACGCGGTCGCCGATGCTCTTGACGGCGAGGTTTTCGATCGCCTGGTCGGCGACGTTGGAGTTCTTGAACGCGACCTGCAGGAGTTGAAGCGGCAGGCTGTCTTCGCGCAGCCCTTTCGAGATCTCTTCGATGGTGCTGGCTGCATCGTGTCTCGGCTCGGCAGCGTCGGCGGGGATGTGATCGGTCTTGCCCGCGGCGACGGATTGGATCTGGCGGCGAATCGCTGCCTTGCGGAACTCGCCCCGCGCGCGCTGAATCGCCTCGACGGGCCGCGACGGCCGAGTGATGATCACGCCTTCCTCGCCCCGCCGTGCACCAATTCGAGCCGAGCCGCCAGCGCGTCGCTGCCGCGTGTGATCTCGCTGCGGGGATTGGTCAGGGACAGGATCTCGCCGGCGACGGCGGCCTGCTCTGGCCGGTTCTCATCGAACCCGACCTCGACGTCGATCTCGCGCTTCAACGCGCGCTCGACGGCTGACTTCGTCACCGCCGGTTTCGGCGTGCGGTTGTTGAGAACCACCGTCACGCGGTCGTGCGGGGTGCCGAGCTGCATGAGGATGTCGAGCGCGTCCGCGGCGCTCTTCACGCTGCTCAGCTCCGGCACGGCGACGAGCACGACGTGCTGCGTGAGATCGAACAGCGCAAGCGTCGCGTCCGTGATGGTCACGCCGAGGTCGACGACGATGTAGCGAAACGTCTTGCGCAAAACCGCAACTGCGCGGTTGATGAGCTCGGGCGTCACCTCGTCCGCCTCTTCGGGCCGCAGCGCCCCGGGCAGGATCATCGCGCCGCCGGAGTGATACAGGATCGCGCTGAGCAGGACTTCTTCGAAAGGCTCCTGGGGAACCGTAGCCATGCGCGCGAGGCAGCTCGACGGCACGAGGCCGGCGAGGAGTGCGGAGTGCGAGTACGGGAAGTCGAGGTCGACCAGCAGGACCTCGCCGGGATATCTCCGCGCGAG
>DASSLJ010000163.1:0-2935 GCA_035689585.1 Candidatus Dormiibacterota bacterium | reverse complement strand
CGTGTTCGGCGTGCTGCCCGGGATCATCGGCAGCATGATGGCCTTCGAGACGATCAAGTACCTGCTCGACATCGGCCGGCCGATGATCGGCCGCTACCTGTTGTTCGAGGGCGAGGACATGACGTTCCGCGAGCTCAAGCTGCGGCAGAACAAGGCGTGCCCCCTGTGTGGTGAGAACCCGACCGTCACGCACCTGATCGACTACGAGGCCTTCTGCGGCGTGCCGGCGATGGAACCCTCGGAGGCAAAGGCCAGCTAACCTTCGAGCTGGACCCTTGATCCAGCTCGATTCCTATGAACCGCAGCGGCTGCAGAACGCGCGTGACATCGTCCGCGGCCTCGGTTCGGTGCTGGTCGCGTATTCGGGCGGCGTCGATTCGACGCTCCTGCTCCGGCTCGCCATGGACGAGCTCGGCGACAGTGCGGTCGCGGTCCTCGCGAACTCGCCTGCGTATCCCGAGTCCGAGCAGTCGGCCGCACGCTCGCTCGCTCGCGCCCTTGGTGCGCGCCTGATCGAGGTCACGACCAACGAGGTCGAGCTCGAGGAGTACGCGCGCAACAATCCCGATCGCTGCTTCCACTGCAAGGAGGAGCTCTTCGACACGATAGACCCGCTGCGCGAGGAGCTCGGTCTTGCGCATCTCGCATATGGAGCGACAGCCGATGACGCGGGCGATCACCGGCCGGGCCATGGTTCGGCGGTGCGCAGGGGCGTCCGGTTCCCGCTGCTCGAGGCCGGCATGAGCAAATCCGAGATCCGCGCCGCCGCGCGCTCGCTCGGACTTCCGAACTGGAACAAAGCGTCGTTTGCCTGTCTTTCCTCGCGCATTCCGCACGGCACTCGCGTAACGGTCGCGGCGCTGCGGCAGATCGAGGCGGCGGAGGACGCGCTCAAGGCGATGGGCTTTGCGCAAGTGCGCGTGCGCCATCACGACGACGTCGCGCGCATTGAGGTCGAGCCACGCGACATCCCGCGCCTGGTCGCGGAGCGCGAACGGATCACCAACGCTGTACGTGAAGCCGGATACAAGTTCGTTGCGGTCGACCTCGAGGGTTATTCGACCGGCCATCTGAATCGAACCTGGCAACGCCAGTCGTCCTAGCGCTCGACGAAGGCACCACCGGCGCGACGTCTGTCGTCGTCGGCCTGGATGGCGAGGTACTGGGCAAGGGCTATCACGAGATAACGCAGCACTACCCGAGGCCCGGCTGGGTCGAGCACGACGCCGGCGAGATCTGGTCCGCGGTGCAGGCCAGTTCGAAGCAAGCGCTCCAGGCGGGAGGTGCGCAACGAAGCGATGTGCGCGCGATCGGCATCACCAATCAGCGCGAAACGCTCGTGCTGTGGGATCGCAACACTCTCGAGCCCATTGCGCCCGCGATCGTCTGGCAGGACCGGCGGACGGCCGACGAATGCAGTCGCCTTCGCGCGGAGGGGCACGAACAGCGTGTGCGTGAGATCACCGGTCTCGTCCTCGACCCTTACTTCACCGCGACCAAGCTCGCATGGGCCACGAAGAACATCGAGGGCGTCGAGCGCGCGGCCGTAGGCACGATCGATTCGTGGCTGATCGCGAAGTTGTCGGATGGAAAAGCACACGTCACCGACGCGTCGAATGCTTCGCGGACGCTGCTCTTCGACATCGGCCGTGGCGCGTGGAGCGAGGAGATGGCCGAGCTCTTCGGCGTCAGGCTGGACAACCTGCCCGAGGTTGTCGACTCGAGCGGACTCATCGCCGCCAACGTCACCGGCGTCGCGGGCGATCAGCAGGCGGCGCTGTTCGGCCAGGCGTGCACCGCCGAAGGAATGGCCAAGAACACGTACGGCACCGGTTCGTTCGTGCTGATGCAGACCGGATCGCACCGCGTCGCGTCGCAGTCCGGGATGCTCACCACGGTCGCGTGGCGGCGCAACGGCCGGCTCAGCTACGCGCTCGAGGGAGCGATCTTCATCACCGGCGCAGCGCTGCAGTGGCTGCGCGACGGCCTCGGCATCATCGACAGCTCCGCGGAGGCCGGACCGCTTGCGGCGTCGGTGCCCGACAGCGGTGGCGTTTTCCTCGTACCGGCGTTTGTCGGACTGGGCGCGCCGCACTGGGATCCGTATGCGCGCGGCACCATTGTCGGCCTGACGCGCGGCACGACGCGCGCGCACATCGTCCGGGCCGCCGTCGAGGCGATGGCATTCCAGACCCGCGACGTCGTCGAGGCGATGGAGAACGACACCGGTCGCAAGCTGACCGAGCTCCGGGTCGACGGCGGTGCGGCGGTGATGGACGTGCTGTGTCAGCTGCAAGCGGATCTGCTCGGGATCCCTGTCCGCCGGCCGCGTCAGACGGAGACCACCGCGCTGGGCGCTGCCTTCCTGGCGGGGCTCGGCGCCGGCATCTGGTCCGACGCCGATCTCGCCGGCCTCTGGAAGCTCGATCGCGAGTTCGAGCCGCGCATGTCACGCGACGAGGCGGATTCGATGCAGTCGCGCTGGCGACGCGCGGTGGAACGGAGCCTCCAATGGGAGAATCAATAGTCCCGTGAGCACTGAGGCATCCCCCACCAAACCGACCCGCCACCAGAACCTGTACGCCCATCACCTCTGGCAGCAGCAGCGGTTCTTCGCCGCCATGTTGATCGTGATCGGCATCGGCTTCAGCGCCTATGCCATCTATCGCGGCCAGCTCTTCACGCCGGGCTATGCGGTCTGGATCGCCTACATCCCGGTCGGTCTCGCGCTGGGCGGTGCGATCCTGCTTTTTCGCTGGCGCAACCACGTGCGCGTGCAGGAAGACGGCGTGAAGATCTCGAGCGTGCTCTCGAGCATCACGATTCCGTATGACGACATTCGCTCGGTCAAGGCGCTTCCGCTGCGCCAGCACTTCCAGGACAAGCGCAGCAAGATGATCGCCCCGATCATGAAGCAGCACATCGACAAGCCGGC
>DASSLJ010000162.1:0-9534 GCA_035689585.1 Candidatus Dormiibacterota bacterium | reverse complement strand
GCTGACGATCGACAGGGCGAGACCGAGATCGGCGGCCGGCTCCGTGATCCGGATGCCGCCCGCCACGCTGACGAACACGTCCGACTTGCCGAACGTGATTCCCTGAAGACGCTTCTCGATCACCGCGAGGATCATGTGCAGGCGGTTGACGTCGACGCCGTTGGCGATCCGCCGCACCATCGAGTTGTCGTTCTTGTTGACAAGGCTCTGCACCTCGACCAGCAGCGGTCGCGTGCCTTCGAGCACGGCCACGATGACGGTTCCCGGCGACACCGGAGCGGCGGTCGCCAGGATCGCCGCCGACGGGTCGGCGACCTCCTCGAGACCGGACTCGCCCATGGCGAAGACTCCGATCTCCTCGGCCGATCCGAACCGGTTCTTGGTCGCGCGCAGGATGCGCAGCTCCTGGCGCCTGTCGCCTTCCAGGTACAGCACGGTGTCAACGATATGCTCCAGGACCCGGGGTCCAGCTATGGAACCGTCTTTGGTGACATGGCCGACGAGAAAGATCGGAACCCCGATCTCCTTGGCCAGCCGCATCAGTCGGGCGGCCGACTCCCGAACCTGGGTCACGCTGCCGGCGCTGCCTTCAAACCCGGCGTCGCTGACCGTCTGGATCGAGTCGACGATCGCCAGCGTGGGCGATTCGGCGCGAATTGCCTCGCAGATCGCGTCCAGGTCGTTTTCGGGCAGAAGCAGGATCCCCGGCCGCAGCGCGTCGAGCCGCTCCGCCCTCATCCGGACCTGCTGCCCCGACTCCTCGCCGGAGACGTAGAGCACCTTTCCGTTCCGCGCCAGCTGGCCGGCGGCGTGCATCAGCAGGGTCGATTTGCCGACGCCGGGCTCGCCGCCGATGAGGACGAGAGAGCCGGGCACGATGCCGCCGCCGAGCACGCGGTTGAGCTCGCCCCAGTCCAGAGGTTGTCGCGGGGCGTCGTCTGCAGCGATCTCGTTGAGCGGCGTCGCCCGGGCGGCCTCGAGCGGCTTCACCTTCGGCTCGCCGCGGCTTGCCTTCCTGACCTGGAACTCCTGCAGCGTGTTCCACGCGCGGCAGTGCGGGCACTGGCCGGCCCACCGGAGGCTTTCGCCGCCGCACTCGGTGCAGACAAAGGTGATGGTCGATTTCGGCATAGGGAGACTGTGTACTGCTGCGGGGGGTTTTACAAGTGCGCCCGTACCTTTTTAACAGGCCGGGCGTTCTATCAGGTGAGCGTCACGACGCCGCCCTGACTACCCCCGGGGCGGCGTTTTCGTTCTAATTGCGCTCGTGGACTCGTCGATCTCGGCCGATCGAATCGCCGAGGCGGCGCAGGTGATCGACCCCGTCTTCCTCGACTCGCCGCAATTCGTCTGCGAATCCCTCGGCGGCAACATCGTCCTCAAGGTCGAGACGATCAACCCGATTCGAAGCTTCAAGGGCCGTGGCGCCGAATACCTGCTGCACCGCCTGGGTGAAGCACCGGGAGCTCTGGTCTGCGCCTCGGCCGGCAACTTCGGTCAGGGCATGGCGTACGCGTGCCGCAAACGTGGAATCCCGCTGACGGTTTACGCGTCCGACGCCGCCAATCCTCTGAAGGTCGAACGCATGCGCTCGCTCGGTGCGACGGTGGTCCTCGTCCCTGGTGACTTCGACGCGGCCAAGGATGCCGCTCGCCGCCATGGCGGATTCTTCATCGAGGACGGTTTGCTCGGCGCGATCGCCGAAGGCGCCGGCACCATGGCGATCGAGCTCGCGACGGAATCGCTCGATGCAGTCTTCGTCCCGCTCGGCAACGGATCGCTGGTCAACGGAGTGGGCACCTGGTTCAAGCACCACTCGCCGAGGACGCGAATCATGGCCGTGTGCGCCGAGGGCGCGCCGTCTATGGCGCTGTCCTGGAAGGCGCACGAGCCGGTGACTGCGCCGAGCCACAGCATCGCCGACGGAATCGCGGTGCGCGTCCCGGTGCCCGAGGCGCTGCGGATCATGGAGTCGACCGTCGACGACGTGATGCTCGTCAGCGACGACGAGATGCGCGAAGCGATGCGATCGCTCTTCTACGACGCGGGCCTTCTCGTCGAACCGGCCGGTGCAGCCGGCATCGCCGCCATCAAAAAGAACCAACCGACCGGTCGGGTCGCGGCGATTCTGACCGGCGGCAACCTCACGGAGCAGCAGGTACGTGACTGGATCTATTGACGATCCAGGTCGGCGAGGTAATCGAGTGCCGCGAGCGGACCGTGATCCGCGAAGACGTCGGGCGCGGCGGTCTGCAGATGCGCCTGCACCTGTCCCGCGAGCTGAGCTCGCAACGGCAGCGGCAGCTCGGCGCGCCGGCGGGCGTACGACGTAACAAAGCGCCGCAGCTCCGGGTCGATCCGGCGCAGAGCAAGCTCCGCCGGAGTCGCGGGCGCCAGCGCAGTCGCTGGTGGCGGCGCGTCGGCAGGACCTCCACCCGGGACCTGCCAGAGCTGCACCGCGTCGGAGTCTTTGACGACGATCGTGCCCGCCGCGAGATCGCCAAGGCGCTTCCCCTTGCCGTTGACGAACAGGACCACGATCCCGACGCCGTATGCATAGGGCAGAAAGTCGACGAGCCGGACGATGTTGCGGATGCCCGCCTGCACGAAGGTCATCGGCTCGCCGCGATCGCCGACAGCGCGCAGGCGGAACACCTTTTTCCCCACGGTCTGGCCAGACCAGAACGCTTCGCACGTCCAGAAGTAGCCGAAGATCACGATGAATGTTCCGAGCAGCGCAAGCAGAAACGCGACGGTGTCGAGGCCGGTCTGGCCAACGGCGATGGCAGCGAGCCACACGCCCAGCAGCACCCCACCCAGGATCAGTAGGTCGAGCAGTTGAGCGATCGCGCGCGTCCCGATGCCGGCGACCTGGTATCCGAACGAGACGCGCTCCGGCGTCGCGACGACAAGATCGGTATCGGGAAGCGGCTGCTGCATGAGTTGTTAAGTTACGTCCCGCGCACGTGAGGGCCGAGGATTTTGTCGCAATCCGCCGCGAGGAATGGAACCGCCTCGAGGACTTGCTCGCCCGCGCGGGCTCGGGCCATCTCAACGCGCTGACCCCGGCGCAGGTTCTCACGATGGCGTCGCTGTACCGCAGGGCGACCGCCGACCTCGCCCGCGCGCAGCGTGACTGGCCAGGCGAGCCCGTGCATCGCTACCTCAACGGCCTGGTCGCGCGCGGGCATGGGATCGTCTACCGGCGTGGCGGCGAGGTTCGGAAGCGTGTCCGCAACTTCTATGTCCAGACATTGCCGCGAACGTACCGGCAGTCGTGGCCGTATCTCCTGGCGGCGGCGGCATTGCTGTTCGTCCCCGCGCTGATCAGCTTTTTCATCGTCCTCGCCAACCCTGACGCCGCGTACGGCATCGCCGATCCCCAGCTCATCGACCAGGTCCATCACCACCAGCTGTGGACGCATATCCCCGCCAACGAGCGCGTGCAGGCGGGCGGTTTGATCATGGTCAACAACATCTTCGTCGTCATGCTGGCCTTCGGATTTGGCGTGATCTTCGGGCTGCCGGTGATCTGGGTGATGATCTCGAACGGCATCGCCCTCGGCGGCCTTTTCGGATTGACGCAAGCCTATGGGATCGCCGGCGGACTGTTCGAGTTCGTCGTCGCGCACGGTGTGCTCGAGCTGTCGATTGTCATCGCAATTGGCGCAGGCGGGCTGATGATGGGCTGGGCGCTCATCTCGCCAGGCAACCGCAAGCGCAGTGACGCGCTCGTGCTCGCGACCCGTCGCGCGTTCACTCTGCTGCTAGGCCTGGCTCCACTGCTCGTCGTCGCGGGAACCATCGAAGGCAACATCTCGCCGTCGAACGCGCCGGCCGCGCTGAAGGTCACGATCGGTCTCACGACCGGTGCCCTCCTCTATGGATATCTGCTGCTCAGCGGCCGTCGTTCACAACAGGGCTCTTTCCTTGAGCTCCAGGTACCTCTCGATCAGCGCGGGAGAGAGCTGACCGGCCACAACGTCTAGACCGAGAACGCCGCCTCGGCGAAGCACCTCGAAGCTCTGGCGCCGGCTGGCCACGAACTCTTCAGCGGCAGCCCACTCGTAGGCGCGGTTGGTGCTCGAGATCGGATCGTCGCGAGCACTGAGCACCGCGGGGTCGGACATCGCCACCACGAGGACCAGATGTCTCGCGGCCAATCGGAGTGCGTGCGCGACGAGCTCACGCGACGACTCAGGATCCTGCACGTCGGTCAGCATCACGATCAGGGAGCGCCGGCCGACGCGCAGCGCCAGGTGCGTCATCGCGTGGCCGAAGTCAGGCTCGACGTAGTCCGGCCGGACCGCATAGAGCGCCTCGGTGATGCGGCGCAGCTGCGTCGCGCCGCGCTCGGGCTTGACGAAGCTGGTCACTCGATCGTCGAACGTCATCAGGCCGACCCGGTCGCCGTACGCCTGCGCGACCCAGGCAAGCATCAATGCAGCGTTGACGGAGTGATCGAGCTTGTCGAGGTCGCCGGCAGGCGCTGTCATCAGACGCCCGCAGTCGAGCGCGATGATGACCTGCTGACCTCGCTCGGCCTCGACCTCGATGACGACCGGTCGATCGCGCCTGGCGGTGGCCGTCCAGCTGACACGCCGTACGTCGTCGCCACGGACGTACTCGCGCAGGCCGGCGAACGCAGTCGATGCGCCCGGCGGGCGCGCACGCCGCATGCCCGCCATCGCGCGCAGGCCACGGCGTAGCGACAGCTGGATTCGCTTGATCGCGACGACGTTGGGGAACACCGCGACCTCTTGCGCCGCGGGCAAACGCACCTGGCGGCGCCACCATCCGTCCTCGCGCCAGACCTGCAGATCGACCGGACCAAAAGCGTACGCGCCGCGCCGCGGAGAGAACGTCGTGTAGACGACGCGCAGCACGCCCGATTCGTCGAAGCGTCCATCGACCTCGCGCGGCCATGGCCGCAAGTCGGCGGGCGCATGGTCGGCGACCCTCGCCATGAGTCCCGCCGCAGCCCGGTTGCGGATCACGATCGCGACCTCCTCCGGCTCGCCGAGCGAGAACGGATCGGGCGTGGAGCGCGCCACGGTGTATCGGCCGTGGCCCGGCAGCAACGAGAGATCGCGCGCCGCGATGATCACGAGCCCGGCGTTGAACACGATCGCCACGAGCGCGAGGACCGGGGACACGACCCCCAGCGCGATCAGCGCGGCGCCGATCCCGATCGCCCACAGCAGCCGGGGTTGGGGCGCGAGTCCTCGCACAACGTCGAACGCGCGCCTCACGATTCGCGTGGGTTCAGCGAGGCGGGACGACGCGGCTTGCCACCGCATCGAGGACGCTGTCGGGCGTCTGTCCAGCGACCTCGGCTTCGGGCCGCAGGATCAAGCGGTGCCGGAACGCCGGCGCGAGCAGGGCTTTGACATGGTCCGGTGTGACGAACTCCCCGCCGTCGAACGCCGCGTAAGCGCGCGCAGCCAGCATCAACAGCACTTCGGCCCGCGTGCTCGCGCCCAGCGCGATCTCGGGCGCTGATCGCGTCGCCGCCGCGAGGTCGACGACGTAGCGCCGAATCTTCTCGTCGAGTGTCACGCGCGCCACCTGCGCGCGGCAGGCCTCGATGTCGTCGCCGCCGAGCACCGATTCGACACCCGCTTTCACCGGGTCGCGCAGCTCGATGCCCGACTCCCACCGGCGCAACACCTCCATCTCATCGGCCGGGTTCGGATAGTCGAGCCGGACCTTGAAGAGGAAGCGATCCTGCTGCGCCTCCGGCAGCGGATACGTGCCTTCGTACTCGACGGGGTTCTGGGTCGCGAGCACGAAGAATGGCGCGGGCAAGGGCAGCTGTTGCCCCTCGAGCGTCACGCCCCGCTCCTCCATGGCTTCGAGCAGCGCGGCCTGGACCTTGGCAGGCGCGCGGTTGATCTCGTCCGCGAGCAGGACATTGGTGAAGATCGGTCCGCGGCGAAGCGCAAAGGTCCGGCTCGAGAGGTCGTAGACCGACGTGCCCACGATGTCCGCGGGCATCAGGTCGGGCGTGAACTGGACGCGACCGTATTCGAGCGTGAGCGCGCGAGCAATCGATTTGGCAAGGAGCGTCTTGCCCGTCCCGGGCACTCCTTCGAGGAGCACGTGTCCTTGTGCGACAAGCGCGATCGCGCACAGCCGGATCGCTTCGTCCTGGCCGACGATCGCCTTCGCGAGCTGCTCACGGAGACGGGAGTAGAAGTCGGTTGCGGTGCCGATCATCGAGGCCTCGTGCGCGGATGCGCGATGTCGTGAAGGCGGCGAGCGGTGCCGAGCAAATCGCGTTCGCTCGACGAAGCCGCAAACAATGAGGACTCGACGTTCGCGAGCTCGGCCGCGGTCTCAGGCGCGCGCATCCAAAGAGCATTCCAGAAGCGCTCGCGAGGCTGCAGCGGAAGCCCGGTGCGCATCGCCACGGCGCGCTCGGTTGCGTTGGCGAGCACGCCGAGCGTGACCGCCCTGGCCCCCGACCGCCGAAGCAGCTGCCCGACCGCGACCGACCACTCGACGTCGGAACGTGCGACCTCCGCCGGTCGACCGACTACGGGTCCGAAGCGCCGGCCACGCAGCAACAGTCCGAAGAACACCGCGACCAGCAGCCACAGCAGAGCCGCACCCCACGGCGTCAGCAGCCATGCCTGTGGCGCGAAGTCGCTGGCTATCAGTCCGTGGTGGTACTCGTCGAACGCGACGCGAGCGCCAGGAGACAGCAACCCGAACAGGTCCGCGAGCAACCGTCCGTTGTCGAGCTTTTCGAGGTACCCGTTGCACAGGACAAGTGGATCGGCGAGGACGACCGCGTAGCCGAGGCCGAACTTCTGGATGTAGCCGGCAGGGTAGCCCGCACTCGTGCGTAGGAACGCGACCTGCGACGCTGATGGCGCGAGCGGGATAAGGCCTGAGCCGCCGGCCACACGCGAAACGCCGCCGACGACCGGATTCGCCTTGTACGTGCCGCCGTCGAAGGTCGCGCCGAACCGTGTGACGCCAAGGGCCCGGTCGAGTTCCGGGTCGCCCTGCTCCGACGCGTAGACCAGGATCCCGCCGACGCTCACCCAGTAGCGCGTGCGCTGCGCTTCGTCGGCGGTGTATGGGCTCGTCGGCGTGAACACGAACATCATTGACCCCTGGTCCGGAAGCTCGAACGATCCCGTGATCTGGCTCGACGGATGTCCCATGGCCTGGGCGTACAGCAGAGCCGCAGACGCACCATTGGCGGCATCACTGTTCGAGCTGTGCTCGGGCGAGTCCTGCTTCGGCTGCAGCACGTACGCCGCCGCCGCGATGGCAACCGCAACGGCCGCGAGAATGATCCAGCCGCGAGCCCCCTTCACGCCGCCTTCTCCTTCGCGCGAAACGGTGCGGCCGCCGCGGCGGCCCGCGCAAACGTGGCCTCGTCGACGTCGCGGCCACCGTAGACGGCGGCCTCGAACGGGATCAGGAGCGGTCGCAGGCTCGCGAAGTCGCGCGACCGCAGAAAGATCTCCCGCACCGTCAGCGGGCTTCCCTGCCACGACCCTTCGCCTGCGAGTGTTGCCGCCACCGCCGCGCACAGCGCCCGAAGGGCGCCGACACGATCTCCCGCCGTGGCGAGGCGATCTGCCTCGGCGAAATAGTCTTCCGGCGGGCGTGGTCCGTCGGACGGCGGCGCATACGCCTGGCTGAAGCGGCCGCGCGCCGCCCGCACGACGAGGAACACGATGACGAGCAGCACCGCGACGCCCGTCGCATAGAGCCAGAGCGCCGGGGGTTGTGCGCCCCCACTCCGCCCAAACAACAATCGCAGCAGGTCGTTGATGCGATCGGAGATCCATTGCTTGATGCGATCGAGGAGCGAAGGCGGCCGGTGCAAAGCGTCGTACCGGCTCATCGACATCACCTGATGCAATCGCTGCTGCGCCAGCGCGGCGTCTGTCGTGTCCGCCGGTTGGTTGAGGGCGGCGAGCAGAGCCTGGAGTCGCTGGCGCGCGTCCGCATAGAGCGGCGGTCGAGCGCGCAAGTCGAAGAGGATCTCGGGCTGCGAGTCGCCCGTGCCGGCGATCATCACCTGCAACGCTTCGGCCGCCGGCACGGTGTTCGGCGGTGTCGCTTGCGCGATCAACGCGTAGGCTTGCGCGACCGCTTGCGGATATGTGGGCGGCGGCGTTGGATCCGCGTAAACGCTTGCACAGGCGAGGGGCATCGCGGCAAGTGCGACGGCGAGGCCGGCCAGGATCCGCGTGTTCAGGTTGTGCCCTGCGGTGCTGTCAATTGGTGCGCCATCTGGAACAGGTCGAGACCTTCTTTGCGCACGCGGAGGTCGAAGTAGACGAGCACGATCGCGATCTGCAGGATCGGACTGGCCAGAGCCGCGACAACCTGGCCGATGGCGCTCGAGATCGCCGCGGCAATGAATGGGGAGACCACGATCTCGAGAAGAGACGTGCCCAGCTGCAGAAATGCGCTCAGCGCAAATTGCGCGATGTACCAGACGATCACGATGAGAAACAAAACGAGGAATGTCCGCCACCATCGTCCCTGGACGAGCCACCAGCTTCTACCGAACGCCGCGCCGAGACCGATGTTCTCGACGAACATCGCGGGCGTTACTGCAATCCATCCCACGAACACCCACAACCACAGCGGGAACCCGAGGCCGCATGGAATCAGTGAGATCCACAACGAGATGAGGAACAGCACCCAGAAACCCAGCAGGGGAAAGTACCGGTGCAGCACGCCCGACAGCACGCCACCCGCGGTGACCGGGCGGCCCAGCGCCGACTCGCTCGCCGCGTAAACGATGGCGCCCATGGAGAAGGGCAGGAACAGGAAATTCACAACGAGGCCTGCGGCGAAACCCGCGATCAGCGGGGTCAAAAAGCTCAAATCGTTGACCTGACCGTTTGTCTGCTGCATAGCCGACGAAAGCGAGGCGAGCGCGAGGCCAAACAGCGCCGCCGACGGGATCGACAGGATCACCGCAATTCCGGCAAACAAAAGGAAGTGCCGGCGGTACATGCGGAACGTCTCGTCCAGCAGATCGCCGATCTCGAGCGGGCGAAGGCGCAGCGGTGTGGGTTGGCTCACGAGTTCAGCGCTCGATTGTGTCGTAAGCGCACCCGGCTAGACGTTTTCTTCGTAAGAAGGAGGGACTTGAATCAGCATGCAGCGGCAGCGCCTGACGACGTAAGAGTCCTTTTCGTCGAGGACGACGCGTCGGTGGCGCAGATGTACCGGCTCAAGCTCGAGCTTGACGGCTATCTCGTGGATGTGGCGGCGGACGGCCTCGTCGCCCTGGAAAAGGCGCGCGCCGGCCGGCCGGACATCATCTTTCTCGACATTCGTCTGCCCAAGCTGGACGGGCTCAGCGTGCTCGAAGCTCTGCGCGACGATCAATCGACTGCCCGGATCCCGGTCGTGATCCTCTCCAACTGGAACGAGAAGGAGCTGGTCGAGCGCGGCGCCAGCCTGGGCGCGCTCGACCACCTGATCAAGAGCCAGACGACTCCAACGCGCCTATCTCAGCGGTTGAAGGACTGGCTTAAGAACTGACTAGGC